>JAISQR010000206.1 GCA_031274035.1 Treponema sp.
TCCTTATTCTTGTCCGTGTTGTCTGTGTGGTCCGTGGTTGCCCTAAATTTAGAATTGCTGTTTGTGTTATAAGGATACCTAACAAGAAGCGTAATAAATGCGATACTCCCACTACATCAGGATTACTATCAATCCACATTCATCACCATAGCGGAACGTACCCTCTCGGTGCGGGACATTTGCCAGAGCGCGGCGGCTGCGGGATGAGGAGCCAACCCGCTTGCGGAAAGAGAACAAAGGACTGATAGCCTCTTTATCAGTAGTCATTTCTCAAGGTTTTCCGGTATTCCGACAGGGTAAGGCCGGTAATCTTTTTGAACACCTTGGAAAAATACCGGTAATCACGGTAACCCGTAAGTTCCGCTATTTCATAAAACCGGAAGCTTGTATGCTCCAGAAAATATTTTGCGTAATGTACCCTTACCAAATTAACATAATGGGAAAAGCTCACCCCTGTTTCCTGTTTGAATTTCTGGCTTACATAATTTTCAGACAACATGGCCGAAACCGCGATATCGTAAAGTGAAATTGGCTTTGAGTACTCTTTTTGAACACGGCTTATTACCGCTAATACGGGCCGGGAAAACTTTGATTCTGTTGTCTTTACTTCAGGGTACCCATAAAACATTTTGTCATGTTCCCGGAGGTAGTCCTTTTCTTCCGGCAGGTCAACAGGATCGTTTTGGCTTCCATTCAGAAAAGCAAGATACTCAACCACCGCCTGGCGGACACGCATGGTCAAGCTGTCTATGTTAACCGGTTTGAGGAAAAAATCTTCGGCGCCAAGACGCAGAGCGCTCTGGGCATATTGAAAATCGGCGAAGGCTGTAAGATAAAATATTTTTATATCATGTTTAAGACCCCGTAAGCGCCGGCCCAGTTCCAAGCCATCCAGTCCCGGCATGCGGATATCCGTCAGAACGATATGCACCGGATTTTTTTCGCAGATTTTATATGCCTTTTCTCCATCCGGTGCGGTAAAAATACTGTCAATGCCGATTGATTTCCAGTTGATGCCCCGCTGGAGCCCTAGAAGCGTCAGAGGTTCGTCTTCCACAATCAACAAGTTAATCCGGGGGTCCTTATGTCTCATCCACGGCCTCCCGCGCCGGCATATTGATGGTTACCCTCGTACCCTTTCCCCTGGAGCTTGAAAAAGCAAATTTATAATCCGTCCCGTATTTCAACCGCAGCCTGTTATAAATGTTTTTCAAGGCAAAGACACCTTCGCCGGAAGAAGGATTACGGATAATTCGGTTAATATCTTCTTCGTCGGCTCCGGCGCCGTTATCCTCCACCTCATAAAGCAGTATTCCGTTTTGGACCGAAACCCTGACGCTGATAGTGCCGCCCGAGATCTGGGGACTGATGCCGTGGATAACCGCATTTTCTACAAGGGGTTGCAGTATCAGGTGGGGAGTTTCGCAGGACAGCGCCTTGTCTTCTATACTTAGACTGTATTTCAATTTTTCGCCGTAACGGAAACGAATAATTTCAAGATAACTTTTTACGTGTTCAGCTTCCTGTCTAACAGTCGTCATGGGATTTCCCCGGTTCAGGATGTGCCGGAATATAACCGTCAGGTTTTCGATTTGCCCGGCGATTTCCTTTTGGTCGTTAAGCACTGCGAGCCACCGGATGGTATCAAGAGTATTGTACAAAAAATGAGGATTTATTTGGGCTTCAAGGCACGCTATTTCCATCTCCTTTTGTTTAAGCTGAAGGGAATGTTCGTTTTCTACCAGATTTCGGATTTTTGAACTCATTTCGATCATAGCCTTATAAAGGCGGGCGATTTCTTCAGAGCCTCTCCGCAGTTCCATATCCGGTTTCTGACCGATTTTAAGCAGCGCGACTTCATCGGCGAGTGTTGCAATAGGCTTGATAATCATACGGTTTTGGGTAATCCTGAAAATCAACGCAAACAGAACAAGAAGGATGAGGCTTGCACCAAATACATAATTCACCGTTGAAAAGGGCCGGTTAAAGGAGCGCATAGGAATCATCTGAAGGATGTACCATTGGGGATTGTCAAGGGTATAATAGCAATAGAAAAAGCCGTCAGCCTCAAAATTGCCCTGGCGATTCCGGAGAGAGTGAAAAAAGCTCCTGTCAGCGAGGTTCGTCCCCAAATATTTTTTATCCGTTGCGGAAATGACACTGCCTTTATTGTCCAAAACCGTAATGACGCTTCCGTCAACCATGTTCGCCGTTTGATACACTGCGGCGAGGTCGGCTTCATGAATCCGCAGTTCCACAATGCCGATCACCTGCATGGAAAAGAGATCGTTTACCCGCCTGAAAACGGAAATACTTTCTTCTGTTTCTGTATCATGAATCCACAGGGGGCGGCCGCCCAAACCGACGATTTCATCATAGTATTTTTCGCAGGATATCATGGCTTGGTAAACATGCTGATAAACCATTGTTTCTTTTGTCAGAAGTGAGACATTGCTAACGGGAAAATCCGAGGCGTAGAGAAGGGACTTAATTGTGTTCCCCGCGTCAAACCAGGCCTGATCCAGAAGGTCTGAATCATTCCGAAAAAAGACCTTGAACGCCTGCTGAACTGATTCGGCAATCTGCAAATCCCGGGAAATATTTTCGATATCCTCTGTTACATTGGACAATTCGGCACGGGTTTGCAGCAACGTCGCCAAAAGCCGTTCCTTTTCAGCGTTTTTTTGATCCCGCTCTATGGTAAGGTTAAGAATAATAATGACCACAAGGAGGGGCAGTATCACCATTATAAAAAAGGATGCGGTAAAGCGGCCTCCCAGACTGTTTATGGATAAAAAGCGCCAGAAGTTTTCCATGGTTTAGTATACCATAAATATTATCCTTTTACCGCGCCGCCTGTAAGCCCGCCTATAAAATATTTCTGGGTAAAAAGGAAAAAAATTACCAAGGGCAGAAGTACAATACAGATTGCCGCCGACATAGGCCCCCACTCGGTACCGAACTGGGCGGAAAAGGCGATAACGCCTATGGGGAGGGTTTTTCTGATCGAAGACGCAAGCTCCACGGTGGCCCAGAGCAGTTCCCCCCAGGTTCCGACAAAAATGAAAATGGCGTTGGTAGCTATGGCCGGCAGGGTAATGGGAACCGCTATTTTAATAAACGTAGTCCATTCGTTGCAGCCGTCAATTTGCGCCGCTTCCATTAATTCTCCCGGCAGAGTATTAAAGAAATTGCGGAAAATAAAAATCGCCATTGGGAGAGACCAGCCGATATAGGGTAAAATAAGCGAAACCAGTCTCCCTGTCATTTTCATGCGGCTGATGATAAGATACTCCGGCATGATAACCGCTTCGGAGGGGATCATCGTGCACGCGATAATCGCGAGCATGATCAATTCCGCGCAGGGAATACGGAAACGGGAAAGGGCGTATCCCGCCATGGCCCCCAGCAGCAGGGTTCCCGTGACGGTAACGCAAACAACAACGATGCTGTTGGAAAAATACTGCCCCATACTTCCCCGTATCCAGGCTTCGGCGTAATTTGAAAACATCCACTTTGACGGGAGTCCCCAGATGTTGACGTAAAATTCCGATGTCGCCTTGAGGGAGGTCAGGATGACGAAAACAATCGGATACAGCAATACCGCCATGGCAGCGATTAGTACAACCCGCGCCGCGAGAGCTATCCGGCGTTCGCCCTTGTCGGGTTTGTCAAAACTCATACTTTTCCCCCGACAGCAGTTTGTTGAAAGTAAGCACCAGAACAACCACGATCAACATCAGTATTATCCCCATGGCGGAGGAATAGCCGAATTCACCGAATAGGAAGGCTGTTTTTATCATGGTGATGGGGATGGTTGTCGAGGCAATACCGGGTCCGCCCCTGGTCATTGAAAAAACAATATCGTATGTTTTAAAACATACCGCCAGGATATAAACCGTAGACAGTTGGATAATTGATTTTACCAATGGTAAGGTAAGATAAAAAAACTGCTTGGGATAACTCGCGCCGTCGATTTTGCTGGACTCAAAAATGGAAACAGGGAGCATCTGAATAGCGGCGAAAACCAGCATCATCGTAAGGCCCGTCATCTTCCAGATATTTACAAAGGCGATGCACCACATGACCGTACTATAATTTTCAAGCCATGCTTTTGTTAAACTCCCCAGTCCCACAGCCCTGAAGAAGCTGTTCAAGAGGCCGATATCGGCGTTGAAAACGAAGGTGAAAAGGAGGCCGACAATCGCCGAAGGAAGCATTACCGGCATAAAAATGATAAGGCGGTAAAACGCCCCTTCGCCGCGCCTGACTTTGAATAGCAGGCCCGCCGCCAGAACCCCCAGCAGCACGCTCCCCAAAGTGGAAACCAGGGCGAGAAAAATAGAATTCCCCAGGGCTTTTAATACTTCCGGATCATGGAAGGCGTTAAAATAATTAGCCAGACCAGCCCAGGATTTTTTGAGGAAGCCATCCCAGTTTTGGAATGACAGGACGATGTTCCACCCGAACGGGATATACACCGAATAGGACAAGAAGGCGAAGGCAGGCAGCAGGAAGATGAGGCTTACGATAATTTTGCGGAGACGCGGTTTGTTTTTATGCATCGTCTTCTGCCATCCTGCCGCCTTGCTGCTCCTCGTTAATACAATTTTTCCAACGCCCCAAGGGCAGGATCGACGCCGCCTCCGAGGACCAGTTCAGGAATCAAAGAGTTGTTAAAATAGTCAAGAACTTTGGCGTTCAGGTTGTACAGTTCAAACGGGGAAACCGCGGAAGAGTAATCAATGACTTTTTTGACAATCGGATCGGTTACCGTAACGTTGGTAAAGGGAATAGCGGCGCCCATATTCACGGCGATTTCCTGAATCGCCGGAGTGCTTGTATAGATCCTGAGGATTTCAACCGCCGCTTCTTTGTCTTTTACGTTGGCCGGAATAAACAGCCCGTCAAAACCGCCCTGTACCGCGTTCTTTGTCCCAAGCCTTGGCCAGGGGATAACGGTCACTTCGAAAGGCGCATCGCCAATGATGCCCGTCGCCTGGGCGGCGTTATCCGGATTCAAAAGCAGTTTACCCTGGTAAAAACCTGCCCGCGCTTCGTCCACGGTAATAGTAACGGAACCGGCGCCGGGGTACATATAATCTTTGGTATACAGGTCTTTGATCGCCGCGAAGGATTTTGCAAAGAGGGGGTCTGTCGTCCTGATAGTTCCCACAGCCAGAGCATCCTGCTTGTTATCGCTTACCGCGAGACTCAGCATGGCGTTGCGGATAAACCAGTTAGCCCTGCCGTTGTCCGTCGAGTTTACCAGCGGGTACACTCCTTTAGCCTTGGCTTTAGCGCAAAAGTCGAGAAACTGATCCCATGTCCAGTTATCGGGAATGGTAAGACCCAGATCATCAATTAATTTCTTGTTACCGAACATAAGGGGGTAATTCGACTGAATCGGCGTGTTGTAATACTTACCGTCAAACTTCCCGGTATCCAGGGCTGCCTGAACATACACGTTTTTCCATGCCGCCCCATTGGCTTCAAGATAAGGGGTAAGATCCAGGGCCATGTTGCTGTCGACAAAAGGCCGCATAGTCTGAGACCAATACTGATAAATATCGCTTGGTTCTCCTGATGCTATACCGGTCCGGATAACCGTCGCCAGGTTGTTCCAGTCCACCGGCAGGGTTTCGATAACATATTTATCTGCCGTTAATTCTTTCAGTTTGTTGATCATTATTTCACTGTGTGGATACTCCCGAATCCATCCGTAAAATTTGATGGTCTTTTTTGCTCCTCCCTGGGCTGTCTGATCCGAAGATGACTGTCTGTTTCCGCTTGCGAAGATCGCCCCCTGAATAAGGCAGATCGCCAGCGATACCAATAATAATTTTCTCATGTTCTGTCTCCTAACAAAATATTTTTTGGGGACTTCTCCCCCCTCTCCGGCAACGCCGGTAGAATCTAAATATTGTGACATCCTTTTGTGTTAAAAAACAGGGAAAAATCATGAAAAAATATCAAAAATTCTTTGATTGTTTTGCGAAGGGTATGTACCCTGAGTCAAATACCTTATCAAAACAACATACCCCCCGCCAGTGTTAAACGCATAAAAACTGTATGCCCGGATAACACTATCCGGAAAGGAGCACTTATGCGAAAACAGTATTTTGACAAGCGGATAGTATTTCTGCGGAAAATATCAACGCGGCGGCCTTATTTTTCAATGAGGCGATAAAGTGGTTGGGAAACGGCTGGTGCGCCCAATTTGATGCCCGGCGGGGAGCGTCTTCCCCGGTTAAGGACAAAAACGCTCATGTTTTTTTGTCACGGTTCCCCGGCCTTCACGCCCCCCCATGGTAAACCATGCGCCTATCATACAGAGGCCGCCGAAGATGAAAATCCCCGGATAGCCCGTCAAGTCGATAATCGCCCCGGTAACGGGGGGCGCAAGAATTGCGGCGCTCTGTCTGAAAAGGTAATAAAGCCCCGTGTAAATCCCCATAGTGCCGAAACTCGCCATCTGCCAGAGCATGGGGAAGGAATTCACAACCACACCAATCCAGACCTCGCCGTTGAGGAACATCAAAACCAGAACCAGGGCCAGCGCCCCTTCCGCCCCAAGCCCCGCCAGGGGGGCGATAAAACCGCTTGCGGGGATCAGAAAGAGGACCAGGGCCAGAAAAACCAGGCTTACCCTGATAAACCGCCGCCGCCCTAGACGGTGGGCCAGATAGCCCGCGGGAACCGCCATAATCACGCTGGAAATACCCGCCAT
>JAISQR010000209.1 GCA_031274035.1 Treponema sp.
TTGAGGAAACTGGCCTTAACAGTGGCCCGTGCCGATACCGAAACGAAAAGCAGCATCATAGGGCGGAGAAAACAAATGGCTTGGTCTAACGAGTATCTTGAGCAACTCCTCTTTAAATTCTCTCTGGTCTCAGATACCACCGATTCGGGGTAATTTATATGCGCTGGCCCTGGGAAGCGGTGCAGGGCGAGCGCATTAAAATTACTAATTCTTTGCTATATAATGACTTAGTAACGTACAGGGCAAAAATATCTGGTAACGTAAGTCTTTATAGTATAAAGACTTACGATTTTTAATGCGCTCGCCCTGAAACCCCCTGCAAAAAGCGTAGACATCCGGCCCCGAATATGCTATACCGGTAACAATAAAATTCTGGCAAAAGGAGTGTAAAATGAAAAAGATTTTTTTTGTTTGCTTTGCGGTATTACTAACGAGCGGTATTTTGGGAGCCCAGACGCTTCCTTCCTGGCTCAACGAAACCCCTCCCAGTGATGTCCTATGGGGCATAGGTTCGGCAAAACAGGCGAACAGGAGTTTTGCCCAGACTCTGGCGGAAGGCCGGGCGCGGCAAAGCATTTCCTTCGCCCTTAATTCTTCAATTAAAAGCGCCATAACCGACCATAACCGGGAGGCGACTGTAAACGGAGTCACCGTAAGCACCGGCCTGCAGGAATCAATAACCCGCATTCTAACCGAGTCCCAGCTTAACGGCACCCAGGTCTCTAAGGTATGGTTTGCCTCCGACGGAACCGCCTGGGTCCGGATAGAGTACAGCAAGGAACTGGCTAAGAGATGGACAAGGGAAGTCTTGAAGGAACAGATAGAGAGCGCCGGGGAAAAGGTGGACCAAGATAAACTGGCGAGTATCAACGACGATAACCTAAACAAGATAAGCCAAACCGCGGGGCTTCCCCTGTGAGAATCTCCGCCTGGGGATTCGCGGCTCTTTTTCTTTTCTCTTTGCTGACGGGCTGCGGAAACAAGCAAAACACCGTGTCTTCCAGCGCCAAGGCGGAGCAGCCTGAGCAGGTTTCCATGGAGCAGGTTCTTATAGAGTCGGCGTCCGATTCCGGCGGCCTTACGGAAGGGGAGCTTACCGTTACGGAGCTGGCGGTTCAGGAACAGGATCTTCCCGCTTCGGTTTCTTCCGGGGCGGAGGCTTCGGAGGTTCCCGCCGGTTCCTCGGCCCCGCCCTGGTTGGGCCGGGAAGCGCCCGCGGGGGCCTTTTGGGGAACCGGAAGCGCTCGGCAGAATTTGGAACAGTTTTCCCGAACCATGGCGGAGGCCCGGGCGCGGGAAGACCTTGCCGCCAAGATCAACAAGTTTATCCGGCGGGAAAAGGCAGGTGACGGCGAAAAGACCGGCGATATACGCTCCGTGCATTTGGAGGGGGCCCGGGCTATCGAATGGTGGCATGCCCCGGACGGAACCTGGTGGTGTCTTGTGGAATTGAGCGGGGCGGACGCGGAAAACGCCCTGGGTACCTTTTTCTAGGCTTTTGAGGTTCAAATCTGAGAAGATTTTCTGCTTTTTGTTATTGCTCATGCCAGAGGCGGCTAAAAGTAACATTGCTGGGTGGCCTGCGGCAACCGGTTGCATTGGGCAGGGCTGCGCTTTCATGCGGACCGGGGGTGCCGTATTGCAGCGGGGAATTTCGGGGGCCCTGGCAAAGCGGTGTCCCGGCGCCGGTCAAAGCATGAGCCGGAAGGGGAAGCGGATATACTACACCGACAGGATGGACCACTAACCAAGCGGCTTACTGGGCGGTCCGGCAAACCGGGGGAAGTCCAGTGTTTCACCAGTGCTTCTCTCCTATCACGAATCGTTAAGCATAAAAACCGCGAAGCAGGGCCTATCGAAGCAAAGATTCGATGGCCCTGCATGGTTCATTGCCGAGGCAGCCGGAGCACCGCTTATAAGTGAGCGATCTCGTCTAAAGAAAGGCCGGTGATGCCGGCAATCTTTTCAAAAGCGTCCCCTGACGCCTTGAGTGCTTTTGCAACCTCCCGCATACCTTCCTGCTTACCCTCCCGCATACCTTCCTGCTTGCCTTCCAGCTTACCCTCCTGCATGCCTTTCCGCATACCTTCCTCCAAGGCTCCCCGTAGGCTCATCTCGTGATCGTAGAGGGACAGCTCGAACATCTCGTAGGCGTGGAGGAGCGCGGGGTCCCGCTGTATCATCTCCATCTTTGCCTGGGCTGCCTGTATCGCCGTATCCATGATTAGTACCTCCTGCACCTGTTCTATCCCGCTGTGCTTGTCGAAATATACCAGCCACCGCTGCAGCGGGTTGTTCATGTCTTTCTTATTCACTTTCCTGAACTTCACCATTTCAATATAATGGATCTCCAAAACACCGGTTAAGCGGTAGTCCTTATGGGTGTCCTCGTAGAGGTGAAAGCTGGTGTGAAAATCATCGAGCTTGATGTAGTTGAAATCGAGGATGTTGATGACAATGACTGCGGGCAGTTCGCGGTAATCCTGGCCCGGGGAGATGCCTTTGCCGTACTCTTTCGCCCAGTAGAAGAGGGATCGTTCGCGCATGTTGTACTGGTTTTTTAACTGAACCTCGATATTGACGCGGGTATCGTCTTTGAGTTTGGCCCGTATATCGAGTTTGGAAAGTTTGCCGTTGAGTATGTCCGGGGGCAGTTCCTTGTTTTCGATGATTTCGACTTCGGAGATGGAGCCGTTACCGGTGCGGTTGAGGACGGCGTTAAGGAAAGAGATGAGCTGCTGCTCGTCGCCTTTTTCACCCATTATTTTGAGGAAGACGAGGTCGTTTAAGGCGTTTAGCCTGCTGAGTGTTTCTGCCATGATGGTTGACTGTAGCGTATTGGCGGGAAAAGGAGAAGGCGCGCCAAAGTCCTGGTTGACGGTGCGCCAACAGCGCGAGCGCGACGTTTGTCCCGTTGGTGATGCTGCGCTTCCGGGCATCCCCTTTGATGGTGATGGTCTTCATGCCATTGGCGGCAAAGGAGACGCCCGCGGCGCTGAAGCTGCCGGTGAGGGTAATGGTATACTCATTCCTTTCATCCCTAGCGTTAATGGCGTTCAGTGCGTCGGTACTGTAGCTCCTTCTCCGCGATGGCCCCGCTTGCCTGATGCTCGTACTCCGAGAGGATCTGCTCAAGCCTCGATGTACGGGGGTCCACCGATAGCACGGCCAGCCGGGAGGCGGGACACGTTCCGGTTCAGAGCCGCGACGATGTTTCGCGCCATCTCAGGCAGCCGACCCTGAATCTCTGCTATAATCGTGTAGGTCGGTATATCCCCGACTACCTGGCGCAGATCGTCCCCCTTCAGGTTTTCTTAATCCCGATAATCAGCATCTGCTACCGCCCGATGGAGGGTGTCAGGGTCAGTCATGCCGGAGAGGGCCTGGAAGTCCTGCTCCTACCCTATTACCCTTCTCAGAGTTTGAAGACCCGCCGCTTCTGGTTTGTCCTATGAAAAAAATGGAAAAGAAAAAAACTATGGCTGCCGGTTTAAGCGGATACCGGCTTGGTGGATAGCCGCCCCTTCAAGCATGATTTCCGTTCCTTTGTCGGTGGATACGAGGACGATCTTGCCCAGCACTTCCAGGGGCCGTTCAGGATTGACCGGAACGGAGAAGTTAAAACTCACCGGCACAATACCTTCCAGAATACTCCGGGTGTCGTAGCCTACCAGCAAACTAAAGGAAGTACGGTTTTGCGAAACCTCCAGATTCGTGGCTATGCCCCGCCATATCACGTAACAATCCCGATACAAAAGCGGTTCCTCAATAACCTCACTGTAGGGAAAACGATCCTTGAGGGTATCAAACCCGGGAACTTCCATGTAGGACCTGAGCAGCCGGGTCTTGGCTTTAACCGCGTCAGAGGCGTTGGATTCGAGGATCCGGTTCAGGGGGACTTTGGCCGCCTCATCCCGGTATTTGTTGAAAAGTTCCCGGGCCTCTTCGTAGAACGCAAACACCTGGGTCTTGGTTAAAGGGTACCGGTAGTTCCCCTCCGTCTGCACCGCTTCCTCCCGTTCAGCCTGATCCAGGGCGCTGGGGAGCAGCCCTGCCCGTTCGGTTTTGCGGAAAAAAGCCGGAACCGGCAGGACAATCCCCTGCACCTTGATGAAGACCCCTCCGCCGGCCATAAGCCCGATGAGCAGTCCCAGACCCAGGATCAGGATGCTGATACGGCTCGGCGGCGCCGTGGGCGCCGGCGGGAAGAGCTTGGCGAGTCCCCCGGACTCAATCCATGCGGAAAGGGCTTCGGTACCGGAGTATTTGCGGATCACCTTGAGGGCCTTGCCAGCGATCTTGTTATGCTCATCCTGATCCTGCACCTCCAGGTAAAAATCCACTGCCCGGTCGGTTTCTCCCCGCCTGAGATAGAGCGCCGCTAATCCGAGCAAAACCAAGGGGTCCCGCATTTTTATATCCCGGGCCAATTTGAAATAGGTAAAGGCCACGTTGAAAACCCCCGTATGCAGGTACGAAACCGCCAAGAGATAGTAATAGGTAAACATGCCCCGGTACCGGTTCACCTCGGGTTCAAGCAGCTTTATGGCTCTATCGTACCTTTTCCGCCGCAACAAGCGGGTTGCCTTCGTCAGAATCGGATCAAGCTTCATTGGTTTTTCTCTTTTTTCATAGAAAAATAGGTTTCTATGGAAAGGGCGCTCAGGGGATCATGCCTTTGGCCGGCCTGCTCAAAGCTCCAGCCCTTTTAAGCGCCGTACCAGGGTCGCCTTATCCGGGGCCTGGAAGAACGCCGCGCCGGTAACTAAGACGTCCGCTCCCGCCTCCCGGACCAGCGGGGCGGTATGGGCATGAATTCCGCCGTCTACGGAGATTAAGAACCGGTACTCCCGCTGTTCCCGGATCTGCGCCAGGGTTTTTATCTTTTCCAGACAAGAAGGAATCAGCGTTTGGCCGCCGAATCCCGGATCCACGGTCATCACCAGGACCAGATCCACGAAGGGAAGCAGTTCCGTTATCCCGGACACCGGGGTTGAAGGCACGATGCTGATCCCCGCTTTTTTTCCCAGGTGGTGAATAACCCCGATGAGCCTATGGGAATGAACCACCGCTTCTTCATGGAAGGTAATATAATCCGCCCCCGCCTGGACAAAGGCTTCTACCAGGTTCTCAGGCCGGTACACCATCAGGTGTACGTCAAAAACCGCAGCGCTTTGAGGCCGCAGGCCCGCTACCAGTTGGGGACCAAAGGTGAGATTAGGGACAAAGTGACCGTCCATCACGTCGAGATGGAGCCATTCCGCGCCGGAGGCGTCAATGTCCGCGGCAGCCGCAGCGAAATGCGTAAAATCAGCGGAAAGGACCGATGGTGCAATAAGCGGGGTTTTCATACTGGTTTAATAATACTATCGGGAGACCGCCTTGTAAAGCCGGCGAAGGGGATCCGCAAAAACCTAACCCAAAGCAAGGCATGCAGCGCCGTAACAATCTGACCCAGCTATGCTTATCCAATGGAAGAAACGGAGGGTACCCTGGGGTTGTGAAAGGAAAACAGGCGCTTATTCGGGAACCGTATGTACGCTGCCAATGCTCGGGCAAAAAAGAGAAGACGGCTATCCTTGACCAGGCCGCCCGGGAAACCGCGAAAAAAGCGGACCGGTAACATAATCTAGCCGCCTCCCACAAGGCTGTCCGGGCCTATTTCGGCTTAGATGCGGTAAACTCCGTTCCCCCTTCATCCGGGGAACCATGACCTGCCTTTTTTATATAGCGCAGGATTCGGTTCCTTCTTTTCTCGGAAAGATTCATGTACTTCTGACCAGGGCTTCTTTTCTTTGAAAAAATCATCGTTTCTTTTACTCATGCTCCCCCTCCACCGCCTTTATCTCCTCTTCCGTAAGTCCATACAGCGCGTAAACCGTCTCGTCAATCTGGCTGTCCAGCGCCTCGATCTGCCGCTGCAATACCGTCTTTGCCTGCGGGTTCGGCTCGGCGTGTTCCCTGGATTTAAGCGAAAACATTTTGTCTACCAGCGAGACCAGATTGTCGTGTTTTTCTTTGTCGGCTTTATGAGACAGGTCAAGCGCGGGAATGGGCATGGCAAGCAACGCATCCTTTTTAATTTTGGGGAAAGTCTTCTTTTCATCAAAATATTTCATTTTCCAATAAAATTTGAAAGCATTGGACATCAGTATTCCTAATATGAACTTCAAAGAATAATCTGTTTGTTTATTAAAATATAAATTATATACAGTATTTAGGGTATATATTCCTCCTGTTACAATCGTGGCAACTGGTGTTTCACCAATCTGGCGGGTACAAATTCGTTCTTTTTGATAAACCGCATCTTTTCCACCGCTTTTAATCGCTTTCTTCTCACAACAAACATATTCTTTTGCCTCATCCAAGAAAAAGTTTTGAATATTTGAACCGTCAATAACAGGCTGCCAGTTTTTACTCTTTTGTTCTGTGGCGACATATTTTTTTCTATCGTGTGTTTGAATACCGAAATATGCCGTTCCATATATGCCGAATGGTATGGAAGTTTTTTGAATTTTATCACTTATTGCCACGGATTGGGAATTTTCGATTATCTCAATTTCAAGATTATCGTTTTTTAGCCAATCATTTTGTGAACAGTAAATTGTTTTAGTTTTCGTCTCCAAATTAACGTGTTTCTCAATTTCAACGATAGTATCTTTATCATTGCTTGTTTTTTCCGCGGTTGTTTTTTCTGCAATGAATATCAGGGTGTCCACACTCGCAGCCTGGAAAACAGGATAATAAAACAAACATAGTTTTTTGAGCTGGGATTGCTTCAAGATAATATTTCGGATACTAACGGCAAATTTATTTCGCAAGAATGAATTCGGCGTAATAAAGCCGGTATATCCTCCCGGCTTTGCAATTTGAATAGCTTTTTCCATAAAAACTTGATACGTATCTATCTTGTATGTTGCCGCCTTATACTTTTTCGACAAGTACTTGAATTGCGCTTTGTCATCCAGGGTTTGCATTAATACATACGGCGGATTCCCAATCACCGCGTCAAAGCCTCCGCCTCCTACTTTAAACATAGCGGGAAATTCTTTTTCCCAATCAAAACAATTTATTTTAAATTGTTCTTCTTCGGTCAGTCCTAAATCTCCCTGCGAGTAAAAATCCGTGCCGACTAAACTGTTCCCGCACTTGATATTGTTTTC
>JAISQR010000113.1 GCA_031274035.1 Treponema sp.
GCTTCGCGCATAAAACGGTATAAATATTCATGTTTATGAATATCTATACCTTACAAACTCCGAAAGCATGCCCATTGATCGGGATTTTTTGCATGAATATGCAAAAAATCCACAAGTGCCACAGGCTGCTAGGAGCCTGTGGGAGTCTGTTGTTTTCTGGTTGACGGTTTTTATATTTTCACTGTATTATAATAATATACTTCTTAAATACTGTTATCTGTTACAAGGAGAAGACTCTCATGGCGGTAAGTACTTTTAAAAGAGGCTTGCGTCTTAATACACGGAAACACGCTACTGAGGGCAAACCAGTGGAGATGGTTCCTGAACCGAGGCAGGTTGTTATTCCCATCAATCAGCATTTCGGAGCGCCGAATCAGGCTCTGGTAAAGGCCGGGGATAAGGTTAGAAGGGGGCAAAAAATTGCTGACGCAGTTACCCCCGGGCCTATGACCGTACCGGTTCATGCTTCTATCACCGGCATTGTAAAAAAGATAGAAGTCCGTACTCAGCCAAACAATACCAATGGATTATGTATTATTATTGAAAAAGAACACCCTTCCGGTGAAAATAATGATGCCGTTTCTACTACCGGAAACCCCGTCTCAGATGATACAGATTTCCTCCCGCCGCTGGACCCTTTTATCTGTACCAAAGAAGAAGCCTTAACCCGTATACGTGATGCGGGCATTACCGGTATGGGCGGAGCGGGGTTTCCCGCTCATATCAAGCTGAATCCTCCGCCAAGCAAAAAAATTGATATCATCATAGCAGACGGCGCTGAATGTGAGCCATATCTTACCACTGATGAAGCGGTAATGACTGAAAAACCGGCAACCCTCCTTAAAGGTATTGCTATTGTTATGAAGATCACTGGGGTAATGAAGGCCATTATCGGCATGGAAGATAATAAAGTGAACCTTATCCCTATGCTTGAAGAAGAAATAAGAAAGGCTTCCTACCCTGGCGTTATACAGATCGGGTTGTGCAAAACCCTGTACCCCCAGGGCGGCGAAAAGATGCTGATAAAGGCTCTGACCGGCAGGGAGGTTCCTTCGGGAGGGCTTCCTATGGATGCAGGATGTATTGTCAGCAATGTAGGAACCCTTGTTGCAATTGCCGAGGCGTTTACGCTGGGGAAGCCGCTCATCGACCGTGATCTTACGGTTTCAGGCGGCGCTTGCAAATTTCCCAAAAATATCCGCGCTCCCATAGGAACTCTACTCACCGACCTGCCTCCTGATTTTATGGATATTGACTATCCTAAATTGAGAAAGGTCCTATTCGGCGGACCTATGATGGGCCAGGCTGTTCCGGCTGTAGCTATACCCATACAGAAAAACACATCCGGTATCATTCTGATGACTGAAGAAGAAACTGTCCAGGATGCGGAAGGCGCCTGTATACGTTGCGGCCGCTGCATACGCAACTGCTCATGCCGGCTTGTTCCTGTTATTATGAATATGAACCTGGAAGCGGGCGATCTGGACGGCGCTATTAAGGCAGGACTTATGGACTGTATTGAGTGCGGAAGCTGCACGTATATATGTCCCGCCCGAATCAAACTGGTACAGCGTTTCAGGGTAGGAAAGCAGCGTCTGCGGATACGCCAGCAAGCGGTTCAAGTCCGCAAGCAGGCTGTAGAAGCTGCCGCCAAGGCTTCTACAGTTCCGCCGCCTGCCGGGGGCGGAACTCAAAAAAATTAAAGGATAGTGTATGGCAGAAACCGACAAATCTGTTCGGGCAGAACAAAAAACAGCCCCTGTTTCCCCGCCCCAACTTATTATGCCCTTGCTTCTTTCTTCCAGTCCTCATATTGCAAATACAGTTGAATCGCGGTATCTCATGCGCAACGTGCTTATCTCTCTTGCGCCGGTTACGATTTTTGGTATAGTGTTGTTCGGCGTACCTGCCCTTCTCAATATACTGATTTCTGTTGCCGGGGCGGTTCTGGCGGAAGCGGCATTCCGGCGTATTACCAGGCAGGACATACGCATAGGCGATCTTTCCGCTGCGGTAACCGGCCTTATGTTCGCACTCATTCTACCGCCTTCCACCCCGCTCTGGATGACTTTTTTAGGGGCGGTATTCTCGGTGGTGGTTGCCAAGGAATTTTTCGGCGGGCTGGGGGCCAATATCTTCAACCCAGCCCTTATCGGCAGGGCCTTTGTCCTTATGAGTTTTCCGGCTGCTATTACCAGTTGGACCAATCCCCGCGTTTTTGTTGAAAAAGTTAATGAAGCGGTTGACGCGGTAAACAGCGCTTCTATTATAGACGGCATTACCAATGCAACACCCCTCAATATTATTAAAATGGGGAATACCATTGCCGATGTGGGTACAGGTTTTACCGCCCTGGGACTTTCGGCTTCAGATGATTACTGGTCTACCATAAAAACGCTTTTTATGGGTTTCCACTCAGGCTGTATAGGGGAATCGTCAATCTTCCTCATATTAGCAGGAATGGTGTTTCTCCTTATCACCCAGACCATAGACTGGCGCGCGCCTGCGTCTATGAGCGCGGCGGTACTCGTAGTTTCCCCCATCCTTGGTATGGATCCGCTTTTCAGCCTTATAAGCGGCGGTGTAGTTTTCGGAGCAGTTTTCATGGCTACCGATTACGTTACCGCCCCCCTTACCGAAAAAGGCAAACTGATTTTCGGTTTTGGGGCAGGGCTTATCACAGTACTTATCCGTAAATGGGGAAGTTTCCCGGAAGGGGTTACCTACGGCATCCTCATCATGAATGCTCTGACCCCGTTTTTGAACCAGCTTCTGCCTAAAAAATACGGCTTTGTACCTAAAAAGAAGACGGCTTCTGCTTCCGGCGTTTCGTCCGTTAAAGGAGAGGTTAAATGAAAGGTATGCTGAAGTTAGGTTTAGTGCTGGCCTGTTATGCCGTTGCGGCCTGTGTAGGTCTTGCCTTTGTGTATACCGCTACATTCAAAACCATTGAGGAAAAGACGCAGGCAGATCTGAAGGCGTCCCTCAAAGAACTCTTCCCTGATGCCGATGATTTTCCCGGTATAAGCGGCGCCTTTGAACCGGAAGCTCAATCGGTACAATTTAAAGGCAAGTACGAAGCGCGGAAAAACGGCGTCCTTATCGGTGCGGTGGTAGAGGTTTCGAGCGCCAGTTACGGAGGCGCTATCAAAGTGCTGGTAGGCATGGGAGTAGACGGGAGGATCAGCCGTATCAAAATACTTGAACACAAGGACACGCCCGGACTTGGAGCCAATGCCGCTTCCCCGGCCTATTATGTAGACCGGCCGACAAAAAAGACATTCTACGGACAATTTGAAGGTAAATCTATTGAGGATAGATTTGAAGTAAAAGGTGATGTAACCGCTATTACCGCATCTACCATAACAAGCAGGGCAGTTACTACGGCGGTGAAAGCCGCGGGCGATGCCGCCGCGAAATGGCTTACTGCCCAGGGGGTGTTTATCAGCGCCGGAGGTTCACGATGAGCGTTAAACAGACAGTACGGATTTTTACAAACGGCTTTATAAGGGAAAACCCCCTGCTCATGCTGATGATAGGGCTCTGTTCAGCATTGGCGGTTACTACGGCGACAGCCAACGGAATAGGGATGGGGCTTTCTATGACCTTTGTCCTCCTTATGTCCGAGGTAGTAATCAGTATATTCCGCAAGCTCATTCCTGAGTCGGTACGCATCCCGGTATTTATCATTGTTATCGCTTCGTTTACTACCGTGATAGATTATCTCCTCAAAGCCTATTTTCCGGATCTGTCCAAGGCTATGGGGGTCTTTATTCCCCTTATCGTCGTAAACTGCATCATTATGGGGCGGGTGGAAGGCTTTGCGTCCAAACAGCCTTTGGGCGCCGTCATCCCCGATGCCCTAGGTATGGGTATAGGCTATACGTGGGTGCTTACAGGTATTTCTATCATCCGTGAACTTCTGGGTAGTGGAACCATATTAAGCATACCTGTTTTGGGCGATAGCTACCAGCCCATACTCTTTTTTGTGCTGCCGCCCGGCGGTTTCTTCGTATTTGCCCTCTTTATCAGCCTGAATATCTTTATTAAAAAACACCTTAGACCTATCACAGAAACAGGCCAAGACAGCCAAATAGAGCAGGAACAACCGGAGGTGCAAAACGCTTCCGTAAATATTTCTGTAAAGGAGCAGATATGAATCTCTTTGAAATTTTTATCTCCGCCTTTCTTATCAATAATGTCGTCCTGCTGCGTTTTATCGCACTCTGCCCTTTTATTGGGATGAGTTCAGATGAAGACAAAGCCATCGGTATGGGCCTTGCCGTAACCTTTGTTACCGTTCTTGCCACCGCGGTAACCTGGCCTATCTATCATTTTATTCTAGCCCCTGACGGAATATTTAAAGATATCCTCCCCAACGGCCTTGTCTTTCTCCAGCTTCTCGTCTTTATCCTTGTGATTGCGTCGTTAGTTCAGCTTGTTGAATTCTACCTTAAAAAATCCGCCCCCGCGCTTTATGCTTCTATGGGAATATACCTTGCGCTCATTACCACTAACTGCGCTATCCTTGCTGTTACCCTTGATAATATCAACAATAACTATAATTTTATTGAATCTATTGTATATGCAATCGGCGTTGCCGCGGGTTTTATGCTGTCCCTTATTCTGCTTGCAGGTATACGCAAACGCATACGAATCAGCCCTATTCCAGCCTTCCTCAAGGGAACGCCAATACTGTTTATATCCGCCGGTTTGCTTTCCATGGCCTTTATGGGCTTTTCAGGATTGGTAAAATAAGGAAGCCTTTATGGAGAACATTGGTTTTATTGTTTTTATTACTGCCGTATTTGCCGCGGCTTTAGCCTTTGTCCTGGGTCTGGCCCTGGGTTTCTTTAAAAAATTTTTTGCCGTAGAACAGGACCCGTTAATAGGTCAATTACGGGAAGCCTTACCGGGCGCTAATTGCGGAGGGTGCGGTTATCCCGGCTGCGACGGCTATGCCGCCGCCATAGCCAAAGGTGAAGCCCCGATAGATCGCTGTACGGTGGGAGGAAAAACATCCCTGGATAAACTCTCCGCCCTTATGGGTGTAACAGGGAACCTTGTCCCGGTTGCCGCTGTTCTTGCCTGCCGCGGCGCTAAGGAATGTGCTGTAATTAAAGGGAAGTACACAGGATTGCAAACATGCCGTGGGGCAAAAATTTCTGCCGGTGGAACCAAACTTTGCGACTGGGGCTGCATGGGTTTTGGCGATTGTACTAAAGTTTGTCAATTCGGGGCTCTTTCTATAGGGAAGGACGGTTTACCGGTAATCGATACTGCCAAGTGTACCGGTTGTAAAGCATGTGTAAATGAATGTCCGCAGCATCTTATCCTTGCGGTAAACCGCGACCGGCAAGGCCCGACCATGCTGTGTGCCAACCGTAACACTATTAGAGCTATGGTACGGCGTACCTGTACCGTCGGCTGCATGAAATGCGAACTGTGTGTCAGGTCTTGTCCGCAAAAATGTATCAGCATGGATAGATTCCTGCCGTTGATTGATTATTCCAAATGTACCAATTGCGGGACATGTATATCAAAATGTCCAGCCAAGGTATACAGATTCTTGGAACTAGCTTAATCAGCCTTAAAAAAGTACAATTTAAGTAACTACTCAGGACTGATGCGGGGATAGCGTCGCCACTACCGTGGTGCAATCGGCGGAATGAAGGGCGGAAGGGCTAAGGTTCTCCATTCTGATACTGACAGTTCTATAATCCGCAGAGCCGCAATTGGTATTGAAACTGCAAGCAGGGCTATATGGTCTGAGGAGGGAATGAACAGGAAGTATCATCAACCAACGGAGAGGAATGCAGAGGGAGGTCTATTCCCCCAAGAGAATTGGGCTTCCGCTATCGGCAGTCTTGCAGCTTACTACCGCCGCCGCTGTACGCTGTCCGGCGTTTAGACCGAATCGAGTTTCTTTATACCTGCATTTGCTGTACCGCAAGCATAAGGGACTGCTTTACTTCGTTAATGGAAGAGCGCTTAAGAACCGCAAGCCGGAATATAGCCGATTCGATAAGGCCGTAGATCAGATCGTTGGCGGTTCTGACGTTTATGGTCTTTAGCTCACCGGCTCGAATGCCTTCGATGATCATAACTGCAAGGATATGACGCAGACGTATAGTCCTGCGGCGCACCCGAATGTCCACATTGGAATCGCTCTTTGAAAGATAGAGAAGATAGTTCAACACCACCGAAATCAGGCCGCTGTTCTTTTCCAGGGTTTCTATAATCATGGTTAATACCGTTATAAGTTTATCTGTGTTATTAATGTCATTTCTTTTGCGAATAGTGATGATATCATCCTCTACTCTTCCCAATAATTGTTTGATGCTGTAATTAAAAATCTCTTTTTTATTTTTAAAGTATATATACAGCGTTGTCCGCGTAATGCCGCAACGATCCGCAATTTTCTGATATGTTACATCTTCAAACCCTTCGGCCATAAAAACTTCCAGAGCCCTATCAAGAATTTCCTTTCGCCGTTTTTCATGTTCTATGACAATTGACAAGATGCTCTCCGCTCTACAATTCAAATTGATAAAAATACAACTGCACTGCACCATTACTTATCTCACGGCAAGATTCAGCTTTCCTGCCGAAAAAACTTTCAAATCCAGGATGATCGCATATTACCCCTAACTTCCACCCTGGAAAATTTCGAGCTAATACCGCCATTTGCGCATACGCAGCCTCGGCGCCGGCTTTTTCCCCAAGCCGTTTCCCATAAGGCGGATTGGTAATAATATAGCCAGATTCAAGGCCGTCTTCCCTTTCCAGGGGACGGACATCCTGCATAGCAAGAGTCTTGAATACCGGCAGGCCGGGCAGATGCAGCGGGGGCCGGTTGTCGTTGGATATTTTACGGGGTATTTTCCCCAATGCAAGCTCGTAAGAACGTTCGGCGTTTGAACGCGCGCTGTTTACGGCACGGGCGTCGGAATCGCTTCCAAATATATGTATTGGACGGGAGAAGTCCACTCTGCCAAGAAAGGTCTGCCGTTCCCGTTCTTCAATTTCCTTATCGGCGATTAACAGATCCTGAATAACGAACCGCCGTCCAAGCCCCGGAGCCATATCCCATGCGTACATGGCCGCTTCTATAATAATAGTTCCCGATCCGCAGAATGGATCGCAGAGGGTATATTTTCTCCTCCAGTTGGTCAGGAGGATGAGCGCTGCCGCCGTGGTTTCCCTCAAGGGAGCAACACCGCCCTCAAGACGGTAACCGCGCTTGAATAAAGGCTCGCCTGAAAGATCAAGGAGGAGTGAAACCTGATCCTTTTCCATGTAGACCCTGATTTCTGCGGGGGCGGCAGTTTCCGGCAATCGTTTGAGTGTGTATTGCCGGCAGAGCCGTTCCGCCGCCGCTTTGTGTACCACCGCCTGAATACTGGTAACAGCCTCCAACCGCGAACGGCCGGCCCTCACCTTGTCTACTTTAAGGCCCATAGCGGCAGGGATGTACCGCTCCCAGGGAATCGTATTTACACCCTTATACAGCGCATCAAAATCTTCCGCCGGAAAAAACCCGGCCTCCAACAATACCCTGTCGGCGGCCCGCAAACCTATGAGCGCACGGTAGAGACCTGCCGTATCCGCACTAAACCGTACCCTGCCGAAACGGGAATCGATAACGGAGATGCCGAGCTTCCGCAATTCGTTGGAAACAACTTTCTCAGCTCCCACGGCGCAAAGAGCTACCGCAGTCATTACATTTTGCACGCATTCATTATAACACAAGCTGTCAATTTGTATACGGGGAAATTGGGCGTGATTCCTTTTCCGGTATATTTAGGCAGCCCAAGAGCCTGTGGGAATTTACAAATTTATACGATTTTTGGGCAAAACACGGCAAATTCCTATCCCTTGACCGCCCCGGAAGTCAAACCCCTTCGAATAAAAGGGAAGTGAGTGGGCCGTCCGCTATCTTTATCCGTGGATAAAAAGAATAAGCGTCCATGGATAAGCTCTTATTCGCTGTTCATAATCCTTGTTTCTGACCGTGATCGTCTGCGGCTAATTTTCCTCTTCCCGTGTTCCTAATTATCTATACTTGCCCTTACTTCCTTGAATATCAGTTTCCTCGCGGCAGGGGGGCTGTCCGTATATTCAAGGGCGTCTTCAAGCTGGGGGATAGCGGCTTTAAGGCCCTCCTCGTCCCGTGCGTAAACTTCCATAATCAGGTCTCCAGCCTTTAGCCCAGCGCCGCTTTTCCGCAGGAAATGTACGCCGGCCGTGGGACTGACCGATTCCCCTGTGCGGTTCCTGCCTACGCCGAGCACCACTGCTGCATGACCTACCTTCCATGCGTCTATCCGCGCTATATAGCCCCCGCAGGGGGCTCTCAACTCGGCCCTGTGCGCTGAACGGTAGTTTCCCCGCATATCCAGCAATTTTTTTACATCTCCGCCCTGGCTTTCCACATTGTGCAGAAAAAGCTCGCGGGGCTTTCCTCCGGCAAGGGCCTCTTCGCAAACGGCCCTGCCTTCCTGCGGATCGACGGCCTTACCCCCCAGCATAACCATACGGGCGGCAAGTTCCAGCGTTACTTCCATAAGATCGGCAGGCCCCCGGCCCTCAAGACAATCCAGGCTCTCCTCAATTTCAAGGAAATTACCGGTCATATTGCCCAAGGGCTCGTCCATATCGGTCAGCAGGGCTATCATCTTCTTCCCCATAGCCGTCCAGGTGTTTACCAGCGAGACGGCCAGCTTTTCCCCCTCCAGAGGATCCTTCATAAAGGCTCCCGACCCGAATTTCACATCCAGTACTAGGGCTTCCGCACCCTCGGCAGCTTTTTTGGAGAGTATACTTGCCGTGATGAGGGGTATGGACTCCACCGTACCCGTTACGTCCCGCAGACCGTAGAGCAGCCTGTCCGCGGGTACTGTTTCCCTGGTCTGACCGGTCATAGCGTAGCCGCATTCCCGCAGTATTTCGCGGAATTCATCGGCAGAAAGGCCGGTGCGGTAGCCGGGGATAGACTCCAGCTTGTCCAGCGTACCGCCGGTATGACCCAGAGCGCGGCCCGACATCATAGGGTCCTTTATACCCAAGGATGCGATGAGCGGCGCAAGTATAAGGCTGGTCTTGTCGCCAACGCCGCCCGTGGAATGTTTGTCCACAAAAGGCCCCTCTATCCCGCTTAGGTCTATAACCGTACCGGATCTCAGCATGGCCTCGGTTAGAACCGCAGTCTCCTGCGGACTCATCCCCTGAAAGTACACCGCCATAGCCCATGCGGAAACCTGATAATCAGGAATATCTCCTGCGGTATAGCCGCGGATAAGGAATTCTATCTCTTCACGGGAAAGCTCTTTCCCTGCCCGCTTATTCATGATGATGTCAACTGCCCTCATGGCGCCCTCCGTCGTTCCGGTTAGCTTTAATTTTTCGTTTCGGCTTGCAAAGCCGCAGCCACTATCCGGTTGCGGGCTTCCGCTACCGCATCCGGGTGTATGGCTGATATAGGTTCCCTCTCGGAGCCTGTGCCGGTAATGACCGATATATGCTTGGCCGGATAATGGGTAAGGGTCTCGGTAAAAGGCTCGAAAAGCCGCTCAAAGTTATCAATAAGCCATACCTGCCGGGCATCGCCCTTGGCCTCCTGCATGGTTTTCAGGGTTATTTCAAGCTGTTCAATTTCCGCCTTGGCAACCTCGTACCATGAAGAAACTTCGGCTTTTGCGTTCAGTATGGCCTTTGATTTAAGGGCCTGAGCGGGGGTAAGTATCTCCGCGCGGTAACGGTTTCTAAGCAGTTCTATGTTCTGCTTTTCCGCCTCAAGCTGGGACTTTATTCCCGAAACTCTGGCGCGGGCATTGGCCGCTTCCTGCTCGACGCCCACCTTTTCACGCTGATTTTCCTCGGCCAGCCTTACCCTTACCTTGGTTCTCAATCCTTCCAGTTCGTTTTTCAGGTTTTTTACCTCAGTTTCGCCACGCCGCCGTTCCGCCTGTTCCGCCGCGGCAGCTTTGGCTTCGGCCTGGGCCTCCCGCGCCTTGGTTTCCGCGTTGGCTGACTGTATGCGCTTGAGGAGTGCAATATAGAGGTCGGGCTCGTTTACGCCCGGCAGCCGGTGATCGTCAACGTCGGCTATGTTCATCGTAGTGATTTCGAGCCCTATGTTTTCAAGGTCATTCTTGCAGACATTGATCATCTTGGCCACAAGGGTGTCCTTATCCTTCATAACCTGCTCAGGGGTCATGCTGGCGATGGAATCCCTCAGATGGCCTTCGATAATGTCCCCGGCAATATTGGCAAGGTTCTCGCGATCTGAGGCAAGTTCCAGTATGCGGGTTACCGCGTAGGAACGGCCAGCTTCATTGCCGGCTATTGCAAAAGAGACTGTAGCCTTGACATTGAGGGGCACTATACCGGCGGCAATGGCCGAATCTACCGCGACCTCAATAGTGATAGGCGTAAGGTCGAATTTGCTGAACCGCTGTATAAGGGGGATGATGAAGGCTCTGCCGCCTGAAAAGGTTCTAAACCCTTTGGGTTTGCCGGAACCGGTAACAACGCCCAACTCATTACCGCCTACTATCTTCATGTTGGTGATAAGCTGGATTAAAATGGTGATCCCAACAAGGCCGCCCAGAACCGCTATAAATATGATCATTTTCCACCCCCCAAAGAAGAACCGGCTGATGCCGCCAGCGTTTTAACATCTATCCCAAAGGCATCGGCAAAGGTCTTGAGAAAATCGGCAAACGCACGAGGGCCCCTGTTAACCGCGCCTGAAAAACCTTCGGCGTCGTTCATAACGATAAAGGTATCCACCGATCCTTTCTTCGCGGCAGCCATGTATTGTTCGTAGAGCAGGGGCAGTTTCTGCTGTAGGAAGATAACGCCGGCCGCATCGGCGCCGTAAGAACCCAGAAGCCGGGCTTTGGACTTTAGGATATCGTTGTGTGCGGACTGAAGTATGCTTACCGCATTCCTCTCGCCTTCGGCAATGATACGGGCTTCTTCTTCGCGGGCTTCGGCTTCCAGGGTTACCGCCGACTGGTTCTTGAGTTTCTGCAACTCGACCAGCATGGCCTGAACCGATGCCTCGCCCTGGTTGGCCGCTTCCGCAATAGCCTGATCCGCCTTAAATTTGGCCTCACTGATAAGCCCAGAGGATTCCCGGCGGTAGACCTCCAGTTCCTGCCGTGCGGCAATGATGGCCTCGTCCGCAGCGTTCTTTGCCACCTCAATACGCTTACGGGCATCGCTTTCGGCCTGATCCGCAACGGCCCGCAGCCGCGATTCCTCAATTTCAACCTGGCGCCGTTTTTCCGCCAGGGTTTTTTGGGCCAGGTTCGCAATGTAGTTGGAGGTATCCCAGATTTTTTGCAGGGATACCGAAACGACCTTCATGCCGAAGGAACGGAGGTCCGAGTTAATGTCATCCAGAAGTTCCGCCCTAAACTGCGCCCTTTCGCCTATGGTTCCGTCATCGTTGGTTTCTCCCGCATCTTCCATACCTATGGCCTGGAGGGGGGTGGCCTTGTTAAGAGCGCCCCTGAAATTGCCTATCAGGGTCTGCTGTATCTGGTCGTGTATCTGCTGGATACTCTTACCCATAAGCCGTTCTACCGCACTGTAGAGCATACTTTCATCATCATCATCAATACAGACGCAGGCTGTCGCATCGGCCCCTACCGTAATGCCGTTGGCGCTGTTCACCCCTTCAACCCGTACATTGATAGGAAACACGTCAAGGTCAAGGCTGCCGAGGGTTTGGAAATAGGGGAGTACAATAGCGCGTCCCCTGTCCACCGAAAAACCGAAGGTTCTGCCGTGCCTGCGGGTCTTGCGGCCGGTTACCACGAGTATCCGGTCGGGCCGCGCAACATGGATAAATTTTTTGAGGATGGCAATTATCAGGATAAACGCAACAACCCCAAGCGTCCCAAAGATAATGCCCTGGGTCATATCATACATATTCATACTATATCCTTTATAATGTAATTTCTATTCACAACTACAACTATTCAATCCAAAACTGATGTTCATCATAATCTACAATACGCACTCCGCTGCCTTTGGCGAAGGAAGCCTTTTCATCTTTACAGCGAACATAGACTTCCCGTTCCCTGCCGAATTGCCGTACTATTGCCTTGCCTATTTGACCGGGGCCTACCGGTACGCTGATAACCGCCGTTTCCATAAGCATCTCTTCAGATTTTATGGAAGAATCTATATCGTTTCGTATCAGTTTCCGAAGAATTTTGCCCAATACAGCAAGACCTGCGCCCGCGGCGCCGGCCCAGAGAAGGCTGCTTAATGCCGAACGCCCGGTAAAAAACGCAAAAAGCCCCGTGGGGCCTGCCCCTAGGGAAAAGTACACCGCTGTCCTGAGCAAACCCATAAGACGTGTGATAAAACGGATACCGGTATTTCCAGAGCCAAGCAAAGCGCCCGCTTCCCCGTGCCGGAAACTATCGTTTGCGCGCCCTGTATGGTCAGGGATATAATCATCACCGGCGTGATAGCCGTCATCATGGCCGCCGCCGGTATCAACGCCTCCGTCCGTATGATCGCCGGTATCGGCTGATTCATCACCGCCTGAAGTATCCTGCTCCCCGGCATGATCCAGAAAACCCAAGAAATCTATAACGGTAACACCCAGACCGAATATGGTAAGGGCGGTATAGAGGACAAAAAAATTTCCCATACCTGGTAAGTATCACCTTAATAGAGAAATATAGCAAGTAATTTCAAACTGTGGTATGTGAATACGATATGCTAATCTATGTATAAAAGGACTTAAAAAGGTCAAATCATAGCCGATTTAGAATACTATCACTTTAACAAACCCTAAAACTCATAAAAACGACGGTCGTAAAAATACGGCTATGGACGATTATTACAATCGGCAGACCCCGGCGCCCAATACCGCCCCTGCCCAAAACCACCGCGCTATAATTCGGCGAGGGGGGATTTGAACCCCCGATGTTCAGTTCCCAAAACTGATGGCTTAACCACTGGCCTACCCACCGTATTCTTTTACTATAATTCTTCTGTTCCCTCAACGTCAATACACCATAACGTAACGTTGCCCATGACCTCGGCATTTCTTCTAAAAGTATGCGGAACCGTTGAAGATGGAGAGCGGTACTAGCAGTTTGTTGCGCTTCGCGCATAAAATGGTATAAATATTCATAAGAATGAATATTTATACCTTACAAACTCCGAATACTCGAAGAGTACAGTATGCCCATTAATCGGGATTTTTTGCATGAATATGCAAAAAATCCACAAGTGCAATCGGACACGAAGTGTCCGCGGCTGCTAGTACTTTGTTTAGGCTAAATAAACTGATAAAGAATTTAACCACTGACCTCACGGACCACATAGAAAAATAGGGAAAAGCTGGAAAAATATCGGAAATAGGCCGATTTTACTTCAAGTTTACCCTTTTTCTTCGTCCGTGTTGTCTGTGTGGTCCGCGGTTAAACCTATTGATTTGACCTAATCAAGCTACTAGGAGTTTGTGGGCAAAGCCGCACAAACTCCTAGAAATTTCCTTGATAAGAATCGTTATACGTTCATTATAAAACCAATAGCGACATAAAAATTACCATTGGCTATTTGGCTAATTTAAAATTAACATGGATAATGAAAGTACAAGGGGTTTGTTGCGCTTTGTGCAACAAATGATATTTATACCTTACAAATTCCGAATGCTCGAAGAAGCACAGTACGCAAAAAATCCCGATCAATGGACGTGTAGGTGTACAAAAGGCATACCGGGCAAAAAAATCCACAAGTGCAATCGGATAAGAAGTGTCCGCGGCTGCTAGAATGGTATGGGTTACATGGAAGAAAAGTTTACCGGCGATATTATCCGCAAAATATTCAGCAGAAATTTAAAGCGGCTTCGTTCTTTACAAAATATTTCCCAGTTTACCTTAGCAGCCCAGACAGGATTAACGCATAACTTTATTGCCGATATTGAAAACTGTAAAAAATGGGTATCACCGATGACTATAGAAAAACTTTCCGCCGCCCTCCAGGTGGAACCCTATCAGTTCTTTCTTTCTGATATGCAGTCCAAGAATCCGCCTGATGCCTTTTTTACCGTATACCTTGATGATTTTTCTGATACTCTACAAAAGATGGTTCATGAATTAAAGCTCCGCTACATCGAGGATGCGGAGGAAAATTAAGAACCTGCGTAACTATAGACTCTTAAAAATCTGTATTTCTATGTTTTTAGCCTTCATATATCCGTTTGACCCTCTTGTTGATATTGCAGGTTATTTCGTAAGGGATAGTACCGGTTACCGCGGCCATGTCTGCGGCATCCTGCATTCCAGGCCCGAATATACAGGCTTTTGCCCAGCGGGGGATTTTAGCACCCGCTCCCAGGTTTACCATGCACTGATCCATACATATCCTCCCTATAAGCGGGTAAAGCCCGCCCTCCATACGCACCTTCCACTTGCCGCTTAGGGAGCGGGGCAGTCCATCCCCATAACCAAGCGGAAGTATACCGATAGTCGTATCTTCCGCAGCGGTCCATGTTCTGCCGTATGAAACTGACTCCCCCTGTTTTATGTGCTTTATAGAAACAATCTGGGTGGAAAGTTCCATGATCGGCTTTACCGGCAGGGCCGCGGGGCCGTCTTTAAAGGGGGAATAACCATAAAGCGCTATGCCCGGCCGTACCATATCGAACCACGCATCTTCATGCAAGGCTGTAGCCCCGGAATTGGCCGCATGAACTATGCCGGGGTGTAATCCCCCAGCCTTAATACCTTCTACCGCTTCCCTAAAGCGCACAAGCTGCGTCTTTGTCCAGCCTATGTCGTCTTCCGTTGTAGAATCGGAGGCCGCAAGATGCGTGGCTACACCCGCCAGTTCCAGGTTTTTCTGACGGCAGATAAAGGCCGCTAGATCAGGGGCTTCTTCCGGACGGCAGCCTGCACGGCCCATACCGGTATCAATCTTGAGATGCACAGGAAAAGGCTGTCTCCCTTTCGGCCCGGGCAGGGCGGATTCGAGGGCATCCGCAAGAAGCCTGATAAATTCCCTATCAAAAACAAAGGGAGTAAGATGAAGAGCAATAAGCCGGGGGAGTTCTTCCGGCAAGGGCAGAGTGAAGAGCAGTATAGGCGCGTCTATTCCGGCTTCCCGCAGTTCCGCCCCCTCGTCTACCGCGGCGACGGCAAGACAGTCCGCCCCGGCCTCAAGCCCTGCCCTGGCAACAGGAACAGCCCCATGACCATAGGCGTCGGCCTTTACCGGCAGGCAGATGAGGGGGAACCCAATACGCTCCCGCACTACCCTGATATTTTGCCTAAGATTATCAAGATGGATAATTGCCCTTGTTGCCCTCATCCCATTTTTCCTTTTAGCTACAGGCTCTATGTCTTATATCCTGGCCTTACCGGTGCTTTTTTTGCTCAGTTGTCTTTGACATAACATTGAGGGGCAAGCATCCGCAAACTCCGCAGGTATTTACCGCGGACAGGGTGCGGCGTCTTCTGCAAAAGGCGCGCTATAGCCCGGTCCTTTTCGGCCTTGCCTCCTCCCGATAACAAAGAGTTCATCCCCTCCAAGGAGTTCCGCGCGGGCAGGTTCCCCGGAGGCAACGGCTATCATTTTATTGAAGAATTCTTCCCCCATTTGCCTTATGGTATGAGTACCCAAGATGATCCCCGCCGCATTAAAGTCCATGTCCGCCTTCATCTTCTGAAAGCAGAAATCGTTGCCGGTTACCTTGATAACCGGCACGAAAGGGAAACCTGTGGGGTTGCCCCTGCCTGTGGTAAAGGCTACAATTTGAGCGCCGCAGCCGACCATACCGGTAACTACCTCGCCGTCCTGACTTTCATACTTCATCAGGAACATACCGCGCTTTTCCTTTTCCGGCGGTATTGCATAATCCAGTACATCCACAATAGGCGAGGTTCCTGATTTGTGCACACCCCCCAGCGCCTTTTCTACAATGGAACTGACCCCGCCCTGAAAATTTCCCGGAGAGATAAGCTCATTTCTACCCGGGTAGCGATCATCGCAGCCGGTACGCAGGACATCCTCTATTTCATAAATAGCGTCGTATATCTTTTTCGCTACATCTTTATTGATCGCACGGGCAGCCAGCATGTCTTCGGTGCTGAGAAGCTCGTTAAGCTCCGAAAGTATGGCGCTGCCCCCCATGCCGGTAAGCATGTCGCTCATCACACCCAGGGTAGGGTTAGCGGCAAGACCGCTTGTAGCGTCGGTGCCGCCGCACTTGAGGGCAACGGTAAGCTGGGAAACATCGCATTCGATACGGGCCTTGCCCAACTCCGATGCGGCGAATTCCCTGAGTATACGCACGCCCTTCTCGATAGTAGGCCCTGTACCGTTTTCATCTTGAATGACGAGCATCTCCACCGGCTTTCCTGTCTTTTTTATACCTTCGTAGAGTTCTGCCGGTTTAAACCGTTCGCAGCCAAGTCCTACCACAAGAACAGCCGCAATATTCGGATGGCGGCCCATTGCTATGAGCGTCCGCGCACTCAGTTCAAAGTCGAATCCTACCTGGGTGCAACCCACGGGATGCCTCAAACAGATTGCCCCCTGTACTTGGCCGGCTATACGTTCCGCTGTTTTTGCCGCACAGAATACCGAAGGGATCACCGCCACATAGTTCCGTGTTCCTACCTGCCCGTCAGGACGCATATAACCCATAAATTTCATAATATCCCCAAGGATCCCCTGTTAAGGTATAAATTTACAATTTATTGTAAATTTATACGTTTTTTAGGCAAAGCCCCGCAAACTCCTCGTACTCAAAAACCTACCTGCCCCGGTCGCAGCGCATATTGTGGTTGTGAATCCATGTTCCCCTGGGAACCGCTTGGGCCATATAGCCTATCTCATGGCCGTACTTGTATACCTTTTGCTTTGCTTCATAATCAATAATAGCCGCCTTATGGGCAAATTCAATATCTTCCACAAGGGCGATTTCACCCTGCGGCGTACTAATCACATCCCCCTTCCGGGCATTCTCCAGCAGTACAGCTACAGTATCCTTTGGATCGATAATCAGGCTTCTTCTCAGCATATTGCCCCCGCATTTAATAGGTTATGGCCCCTATGCCGCCCGAACGATCAATGATAAAACCTGCCAGTTTTGAGGTTGCGGTATTGTTCTTGGCATCTATCATTTCAAACATGCTGACATATTCACCCGCTCCCAGTTTCTTCCAGTCAAGGGTTAAAGATCTTGTTACCCACATCTGATTCATCATAACAAGCCTGGTACGGATACCGGGGAATCTCATATTGGTCTCGTAGGTATAGGTGATTATCTGATCGCCGGTTTTAAAGAGGCGGAGATTCTTGTCTTGCAGTCCTGGAATGCCGGTGTCTTTGCGGGCGCCTAATACGGTAAATTTCCCGCTTGCATTATCAAGGCTCATCAGCATGATGTACTTTCTGCCGTTTAAGCTGATAGGCGAGCGGTACAGGTTGTATGCGTTACTCTCGTAATACAGTTCTATATAGATATGGTTGCCGTTAAGTGCGGGCCAGAGACCGTTAAACCGTTCGGTAAAAATGCCGTTCTTCCAGTCTTTATCCACCCTGGCATCGTTCCCCAGATACCGCAGGCTTCCCGATGTCCGGCTGTAGCTTGCTACCTGGACGTTCACCTCGGTCAACACCTCCGCCGCGGCCCCCAGACTAAGTACCGAGTTGCCCCTGCTGTTTATTGTTACCGGAACATTCTCCAGATTCGTACCGGTAAGGGTAGGCACCGGTTCCAGCGTATACTGAGGGGACGGGGTTGAAGGCGTTGGTTCAGGCTTGCTTATAGCCTCCAGGTAGGTCCTCCCCGCAGCAGATATGGAACCGTCAATATTGTATTCATAAAAATATCCAAGGGCTTCACTCGTTCCTATTGCCGTAAAAACATTCAGATTCCTCTTGTTCATGTCAAAAGGATAGTAGGACGAAAGCCCTGTAGCTTCTTTCCGCAGCGGGCTGTCTATCTTGTATACGATGCAATTATTTAAAGCATCCAGGAGAGCCCTGGCATTCTGAGGCGATAAGACTTCGCCGGATTTTCTAACAAGATCCCCCAGATCCACCATATTGGTAAAACCTACGGCCTTACTGTTGGGGCCGTACTTTTCGGAATTTTTAGCAAAACGACCGATTTGGCTGAAAAAACCAGCGTCGGAGCTTGCTTTGGTAAGGGCTTCCTTGCCAAGATTGTTGTAGGCTGTAATAAGCGGCTCGATCTTCCCCAGGTCCGTAACAGACAGGGTTATATCGTCGGCCATGCCTTCTTTAGCGCAGGCTTCTTTATAGGTATCGCAGATAATACGGCCCAGTTCGGCGCCGTTCATAGAAGTATTTTTAACCAGGCCGGAGAAAAGGCCGGTATAGTTCCAGCCCAAACCAGGTTCCTGTTCTTCAGAAGCTACCATATAACGGGCAATGTCCCTTACCGTAAAGGCAGTATCAACGGTAGCCATCAGGCAGGTATCAAAGCCTACCAATTCAATAGGGGGCTGCCTTGAAGAAAGGGAATACACCCTGGAAAACGCATCGCGGATATTTTTAAGGCTTAAATACTCGAAATTATAATTTTCGTCATAAGCTACACCGGTTGTCGATCCGCCTCCGTGATCCCAGAACAGAACCATAGCTTTTTCCGCAGGATAATTATCTTTACAGAATTGCAGGAAACCGGCCAAGGTCTCCGTATTGCCCATGCTTGCACTGGGCAGCGACGCTACCTTGCTGAAACCGGCGCTGGTATAAACATAACGCCCCAGAGTTCTAGGGTCGATAGAAGGATAACGCCACTTCGATGCCCCGCCGGTCTGTATAACCACGGTAATGTCTGACGGCAGTTTAACTTTTAACATTTCCTCCAGGTCTATACTGGCGGAACCATCCTCCGATTCCAGATCGCTGCCGCAGAGATACCAGTAAATTGCCCACCTTGCCTGGGCTGCGCTTACCGAAACCGGAAGTGAAAAGACAATCCAAATAATAAATAAAAATTTGGTTTTTTTCATTTTTACCTCACATTCCAGGTATGTTCAAAATATAGATCATTAGTTTTATCCCTGATCTCTAACTTGTATTGGCCTATCTTTTCCAATATTAACAGTTCCGATTCAAATTTTTCTTTGATCTTAAGCTGAAATTCCTGCCGTTCGCCGTTTGGCCTGCCGGTTCCGGTATTATAAAAATAAAGAGTAAAATCACCCGCCTTGTTAGTCTCGTTGTAAATAGAAAAACGCATAACGGTATTTACTTCCGCTTCAATCTGATCGACGCCGCGCTGAATAGAATTCTTAAGGCTGATAGAAAAATCGCTTACCGGCAGAATTGCCGCCGGGGATTTAGGCTTGGCGATAAGAGCGCCGCCTGAAAAAAAGGTACGGTAACCGATGATTCTCGGCGTCCAGTACTTATCCGGCATGGACGAAGTGATCACTCCGGTCGGCCTTCCGGCTGAGACCGCCTGAATAATCGTAGAATTATTGATCCAGAGCGCAACATGGCTGGGGCTGCCCCATATATCGGTGGTAAACACTACTATATCCCCGGGTTTTAGTTCCTGTTCGGTTATAGCCTTCCCTAACCGGAATATCTCTTTTGATGAACGGGGAATAGTATACCCCGCAGCATCCTTGTAAGCCTGCCCGACTAAGCCGGAACAGTCAAACTTGCTGGGAGGAGACATAGCCCCGTATACATACCGCGCCCCTTGATAATTTCTTGCCGCGGCTATAATAGCAGCCCGCAGTCTGTCTTCTTCCTGTGAAGACAGACTGGATGCCGACGGCGCTATAACAGACTGCGCTTGAGATCCAGGCTTTACAGCCGACGGCGCGGCAGGCGGTGTTGAAGGCTTATTCCCAAAGACAAATTCCTTAACGGCATCGTAACAGTCATTCTTTTTTAATTCCTGTATCAGTTGGGAACCGTCATGTTGAAGCACCTTCCGCAGCCCGTCAAGTACATCCAGAGAACCTGCGGTAAAGGCTTTTACACTTTTGTTTGCAGCGATCTGCTTACAAAATTCCAGAAGTTCCTGCTGTTCCGCGGCGTCAAGATTATCAGGATTCCAGTCGTCTTCGCTGTTGAACTGAACCTGCACAATACCAGGCGCATCTAAAGAACCTGGTTGGATTTTTAAATGCGCTTTACTATATAATAAGATATTTGCATGAAGAAGAGAAGTGTCTTCTCTAAAATTCGATACAAAGTCTTGAGCGCCCTTTATCTTATCATCCTTATGCGCCGAAATGCCTGAAACCGCAAAAAGCAATAGCAGGCCCAGGGATGCAAGCCGCATCATTTTCATAAATTCTTCCTCCTTAGATTGTGAAAAAATGAATGATATTCTGCTTTAAGTAGACTGCCAAATAGTTATACTTTATCCATACTGTCTATAGAGATCATTATATCAACATAATTTATTATTTACAACATAATGCGCTGCTTTATAATTTTTCTATCTGGCCGCACCTGCTGTTTCTCATAGAAGCTGCGTAACCACAGGAGGCTTTTGAGACGGCGTTCTTTTACATCAATTACGGCTTTGTTTGATACCCGGCATATTACCGGATCCTTATGCCGGTATCCGGGTCAAAGAACATCACATGCTCATCCCTAATATTAAGGGATACCCTAGTGTTTACCGTTATATTCATAGGATCGGAAGAGACGATTTTGATCTCCGCACCGCCTATATGGGTAATCAAAATTGAGTGGTTCCCCTGGGGTTCAATAAAATCGATGCTGCTATCGCAGAGGCAGCCTGCGGCTTTTTCCCCGCGGGGGGAAAGTTCAATAAATTCAGGCCGTATCCCCAAAACCGCGTTTTTGCCCTCGCGGGACGCAATCGCGGCATGCAGGGGTGCGGGTATCCGGTAATGGACATGCTCATTTACCGCTGTATAACCTTCCTCAGTTTTTTCGATACGGGTCTCAAAAAAATTGGCCGGCGGTGTTCCGATAAACGAAGCCGCAAACAGGGTGGCGCTATCACTGTATATCTCCATAGGTGTTCCTATCTGTTCAATTTTGCCCTGGTACATGATAACGATTCTGTCTGCCAGACTCATGGCTTCGGCCTGATCGTGGGTAACAAAAATGGTGGTGGAATTCTCCATCAGGTGTATCCGTTTAAGTTCCGAGCGCATACTTACCCGCAGTTTGGCGTCCAGGTTTGAAAGAGGTTCGTCCATAAGAAATATTTTGGGGTTTACTACAACCGCCCTGGCCACCGCCACCCGCTGGCGTTGTCCGCCGCTCATCTGTGAAGGGTACCGCTTTAAAAGCATCTCTATGCCGGCGGCTTGAGCGGCAGCCTCCACCCGTTTTTTTATTTCGTCCTTAGCTATTTTTTGCAGTTTAAGGGGATAGGCGATATTATCAAAGGCCGTCATATGGGGCCAAATGGCATAACTCTGGAAGATCATAGAAACACCCCGATCCCGCGGCTTCTTCTGTAGTATACTCTCCCCATCCACAATGATATCTCCGCCGGAAACATCCTCCAGGCCGGAGATCATCCTGATGGTCGTGGTCTTGCCGCAGCCGGAGGGCCCAAGAAAAACGATAAATTCGCCTTTTTCTATGGACAGATTCATATTATTGACGATCAGGGGACCGTCTTTTGTATAACGTTTTTGCAGATTACGTAGTTCCAGATAACTCATCAGGTACTCCTTTTAGGGATATGGAAATAGGGCTTTCCTGCCGGGGGGAGCGGAAGCCCCGCAGGGCTGGAGCGCAGGGGGGCTGGACGAGAAATACAGCATTTTGCGGCGGGAACAAGCCCTCTCCTTAATTTTATCCTGAATATTGCCTGTCATAGCACGGCGCCGCCCCACATCTGATTAATGTAGCGGCGTACAATAAAGGTGAATACCAGCGCGGGAATAATAAGGACTATACTGCCCGCAGCCGCATATTGGATGCCGCTTGAGGTGGTTCCTATTGCCTTGTATACCACCAGGGAGAGGGTCTGATTACGTTCGGTAAGGATAAGCGCGGAGATAGTATCGTTCCACGCTGTGTTGAAGGCATACATGGAACTGGCGGCCATCGCGGGGAAGGCCAGGGGAAGGGTGATGCGCAGAAAGGTTTGCAGGGAATTGGCGCCGAAGATGAGGCTTGCCTCTTCCAGTTCTTTGCTGATCCCCATAAAGATACTGGAGGTGATCCATGCGGTAAGGGCTATGTTGGGGATTGAATACAGGATGGCAAGACCCACGAGTGTGTCGAACATACCGAAACGGATCAACAGTTTAGCCATTGGGATGGTAATGCCTGCAACGGGGAACATCCTTACTATCAGAATGCCTAGATTGATCTTCTCTTTAAAGCGGAATTGATAACGCGCCATAGCAAAACCGGCCATACTGCCCAGGGTAAGGGATATGAGGATGGTAAGCAGGGAAACGATGATGCTATTTTTGAGGGCGGGAGCCGCATTGTTCACAATCGTAAAAAACTGGCTGAAGTTATAAAAAGCGTCTTTCCGGTAGCTGAATTCCATAGGGCCCTGCTCCAGAGTTTGAGAAAAGTCCCTGATCAGTTTTTCACCGGTGATATTGACATTGTATTGGCGCTTAAAGTGGGTCTCCAGCCGCGAAGGATTTTTGGTGGTGATAACCGAACGGTAGCCGTTTCCACGGTCATGGAAAAGTTCAAATTCGCCGTTTTCCACGGGTTTTATCAGCACGGTAACCTGCATGGACGGCAGTATACGTTTGGGGAATTCGCTTATCTCCACCGAACTGGAAAAGGCGACGGTACAAAAATACAACAGGGGTACCAGTACCAGCATAACCATACCGGCAAGAACCAGTGCGATAACCGTTTTTTGGATTATATTGAGTTTATCCATCAGGCCGCCTCCAGATAACTGCCCCGGCGGCTTATACGATAGTAGATCATCGTGGTAATAAAGACCGCTACCGTTGTGGTAAAGGAAAGAGTAAAGGCCAGCTTGCCGCTGCCGGGCGCGCCGGGGATAACGTCCTCGTAAAACGCGATACGCTCTACCAGGAAGGGGACTTTTCCGTGTCCCAAAACCATCACCGCTATGGCCCACACCTGTACCGCGGCAATAAGACGCAGTATTATCGAAGTGATGATGGAAGGCCGCAGTATGGGCAGGGTAATATCCTTAAAGATACGCCATTTGTTTGCGCCAAAGGTATAGGCCGCTTCCCGCAGCTCTTTTTGAATGCCCTGCAACCCAGCCGAAAGGATGATCATAACGCCGGGCGTTACCGTCCAGGTATCAATAAGGATGATCAAAAACAGAGCGGAAAAACCTTCCGAATTCATAAACAAAATAGGATCCTTTACGATACCCAGCCAGGTTATAACAGAGTTGATCCACCCGTCTTTGAAGAGGCCGGTCTTCCAGAGGATGCCTACCGCTGTGGGGGTGATAGCCATAGGTATCATGGCGATAAACATGAGTATGTTGGAAAATTTGAATTTTATGCTGAGAAAGACCGCAAGGATAAGGGCAAGAAAATATTGCAGGATTACCGAGATAAGCGCAAAGAGGCCGGTATTTATTACCGACTGCAAAAAGAGATCCGACTTCCATAAAAGGATAAAATTTCCGGTCAGAGTAAAATTACCTTCCTCAGTGGTAAAGACTTCGATCATTCCGGCTATTACCGGCGCCAGCCAAAATACCATATAGTAGATAAAGGCCGGCGCCATAAGGAGATAGGGTGCAAATTTACGGCTGTTAAAACTGCTTGTCAATGATACCACCCCCTCTCCATCCATGGTCTAGGAGTCTGTTGCGCTTCGCGCATAAAATGGTATCAATATTCATATTCATGAATATTGATACCTTACAAACTCCGAAAGGAGCCCCGTTAATCGGAATTTTTGCATATTCATGCAAAAATTCACCGAAGTCCCATCGGACATGAAGTGTCCGCGGCTCCTAGGAGTTTGTTGCGCTTCGCGCATAAAATAGTATAAATATTCATAGATATGAATATTTATACCTTGCAAACTCCAAAAGCATGCCCATTGATCGGGATTTTTTGCATATTCATGCAAAAAATCCACAAGTGCAACAGGCTGCTAGTTTTTCAGCGCCCTGCACTTGGCTTCCAGGTCTTGCAGGAATGCATCGCCAGGAACTTGTTTTGTATTAAGAACCTGGTTAAAAGCATCGTGGTAGAGCAGCTTAACCGCGTTCCAGTCCTTGTAATCGACTGAGGGAACACCCGAAACAATGGTAGTGCCCAGCATCTTATTGCCTGCGGTCATCACCACATCATCACTGCCCAAAAGAGGGGCAATCTCATTAATGGGACTGAGCACGCCGCCGAAATTAACGCACATCTCATAGTTTACCTGCGCGGTGGTAACATAATCTATCCACTTTGCGGCCAGGTCCGCATGGGGAGCGCCTTTCTGTACGCCCCAACACCATGCGCCGGAGGTAGAACCCGCACCCTTGCTGCCCTTGGGCGCCGCGCCTATTACCCATTCATTGGGGGCTGCATTATATGCAATCCCTATCGGGCTCATGTGGGCAAAGGTAAGCCATACATCACCGCTCCTCATAGGATCGGTGGGGGCGCTGTATTGGGCCTGTTCAGGATAGAAGGCATTGCCCCTGGCTATTTCGGCAATGATATTAAGGGCGCTTTTGAAGCCGGCTGATGTAAAGTCAGGAAAGCCGCCGCCGTAGGCCATAGCCATACCGGCCATGGGGTAGAGAAGCTGGGAACCCTGATTAAGAGCAGGCATCATGGTTTTACCAACCCCTTCGCCTTTGGCGATATTCACCGCCCACTGCGCATATTGTTCCCAGGTAATGCCGTTGATCACATCTTGCCTGCTAAGTCCCGCGGGCAGATATTTGATTGCATCCACATTGGCGGCCAAAATGTAGACATCAAAAAAATTGGGAACAAAATAACGTACGCCGTTTTTATTGGTAACAGCGTCGTACATTTTGGTAATAGTGCTGCCCCGATGGATCATGCCGCCGATATCCGCCATCCAGCCGCCGTTTACATAGGGCCCCATACGGGACGTATCAACATAAATTACATCACTTACGATCTTGCCGGTATCCTGCTCGGCCCCGATCTTCTTTAAGCAATCGTCCTGGGTTATAAACTCCACATTCACCTTTACCCCGTGCTGCTGCTCGAATTTCTTGACAAATACATCAATAAAGTACTGCTTTTCGTGAACCTGGGGAGTACCGCTGTATGCGATATTTAACTCAGTCGAACCTCCGGATGATCCGGCAGCCTGGGTTCCGCCCCTGGCATAGACTGCCGCCGCAGCCGAAACCATGAGAAGCACCGCGCATACGAAACCAATCATTCTTTTCATTAAAAACCTCCTGCACTATATCAGATATTATAGAATATAACCCCCTTTTGTCGAAATAGATATATCGATCTTAACGCTAAAAATTGGAAAATTTGCACTATTTTCTCGATTGACGTATATTAAAGATATGGAACCTGAAGAGGAAATTGTATATCCAAGCCCCGGCTATTCTTTTTGTTTTCAGATAAGCAGGGACAGGAAACTTCACTATAATTGGCATCTTCATAATGAGTACGAATTTGCCGTATGCCAGCGGGGGGAAGGAGAAATCCGCGTTGGGGATACTATCCTTTCATTTAAAGGACCCGCGGCATATTTTATCGCTTCCCGTATTCCCCACGCCCTTATCAGCAGCGGGCCCTTTGACGGCTGGATCATACAACTGCCGCTTAATATTCTGAATGCCTATGAGAAGCGTCCCGAATTTGCCTTTATTACGGACCTTACAGGCCGTTCCTTCCCCGCACTGAGCTTCTCATCCGCAATATCGTTACGCATTATCGCTAAACTGGAAAAAGCCCAGGAAAGATCCGGCGTCTTCCGTTGGATAAGCCTGCTCGAAGCCCTCTACGCGGCATCTATCGAACGGAATGTCTTCCGCTGCTCCTTTCTTTCGGAGAAATCACTGGAGGAAAATACAGACCGCTTTGATGAGATATGCCATGCTATTTTTAAGGAATCTGCCCAGCCCCACAGCCTTGCCGATTCCGCGCGGGCCGCGGGTATGTCGGTACAGAGCTTTTGCAGAAATTTTAAAAAGAAAACCGGTATGACTTTTGTGGAGTACATCCATTCGGTACGCATAAACAATGCAAAGAAACTGCTCCAGCAGACCAGGATGTATGTGGATGATATCTGTTATGAATGCGGTTTTAATACGGTTTCTTTTTTTAACCGCAAATTCAGGGAACAGACTGGTATGACACCCATCCAGTACCGGCAGAACTACGGGGCGGATTACCATTAGGCTGCTAGCAGCCGCGGACACTTCGTGTCCGATTGCACTTGTGGATTTTTTGCATATTTATGCAAAAAATCCCGATCAATGGGCATGCTTTCAGAGTTTTTAAGGTATAAATATTCATGTTTATGAATATTTATACAATTTTTGGGTAAAGCCCCACAAACTCCTAGGAATACGATAAAGCGTTATAATGGTTTTCTTTTCATGTTTCCGAACGATCCCCCTATCGGCGAGATATTTGGGTTATATTTTTATTGAAACGCGCGGGTGTAATACCCAAGAGCCCGCTAAGAACCCGCTCACCGGTTCGCGGGAGAGGGTTCGCGGGAGAGGGTTCGCAGGGGAGCTTTAGGGCGAGGTAGTTCATTTTGCGGTATTCCTTTTTAGGGTTAGATTAATTATGAGGCAATGCGCCCCCTTCACTCTTAAATCATTTTATGCTATACTTTATCTAATGAGCGATATAGTTACGGATTTCCGTGTTGACCAGAAGGTAGTTTATCCCAGTCAGGGGGTCGGAATTATAATTTCGATAGTAGAAAAAGAATTCAAAAGCGAAAAAATTCCCTATTATATCATCTACCTCGAAGTTTCCGACATGACCATTTGGGTGCCGGTTGAAAAGGCATCTGGTTTAGGCATCCGTCCCGTTGTAAGCCAGGCAGAAGCGGAAAAGGCTATTGCCCTTATCGGCGAAACTTACGAGCCCATTCCTTCCGATTGGAAGATGCGCTATCAGATGAATCTTGACCTGCTGAAAAAAGGCAGCGTAGAAGATATAGCCTCCATTGTACGTTCCCTCTACCACAGGAGCAAAGTCAAAGAACTGCCTATCCTAGAGCGCAAACTCTACGATTCCGCACTACGGCTTCTGGAGGACGAAATTTCCTCTTCGCTCCAGAAAACCAGAGAGGAAGTAGAAACTATAATCTTCACCCGCCTTGAGTCCCACTAGAATGAGTATAGCCGCCGTAATCACTGCCGGCGGTTCTTCAAGCCGTATGCAAAGCGAGGGCGGCGGGAAGATTGTCAAAAAGGAATATTGCCCCTTGGGAGACGGCGCGGAGGACGATGAAGGCAAGCCGCTTACTGTGCTTGGTTCGGCGGTCCGTAGCTTCGCGGCATCCTCAAGGATAGGCCCTATAGTCATTACCGTTCCTGCCGATACGGAAACAGGTGAATATGCGGCCAGGGCCAGTCTACCTTCATCGTTCTTCAGAAACACCGTGCAGAGTACCGTTAATCCCTGGATTTTACCCTGCTCTGCGGCCCCCCAATGTATGGAGAAGCCCTCTCAGACCCGGCCTGAGAGTCCCCGCATACTCTTTGTGCCCGGGGGAAAAACCAGGCAGCTTTCCGTGTACCATGCGCTTTCCTTGCTTTCCGCCTATATGCCCGATTATGTACTTATCCATGACGGAGCGCGGCCCTGGATAGAATCTTCCCTGGTCGAGGCCGTCATAAACGCGGTCATAAAATGCCGCGCTGTTATCCCCGTTGTACCGCTTGTCGAGACGCCCAAAGAAATAGGCCCTGATAACGTTATCAGAAGGCACTTGAAACGCTCGTGCCTGGCAACGGCCCAGACGCCTCAAGCCTTTGCCTTTCCTGATATTCTCTATGCCCACGAAAAAGCCGCGGAAAGGGCTCTGGGCGGGGGTATTGACTACACCGATGATGCTGAAATCTGGGCCGAATTCTGCGGGCCCGTGTCGGTGATCCAGGGTTCCCCCCGCAACCGTAAGATCACCTTTAAAGAGGATATGCCGCATTACGGAGCATAAATTCCTGCCGATACTATTATAAAGATATTTTTAAAACTCAGCAGGGGGGTTATCGGAACCATCGAATCGAGCCAAAGGCGTGCGGTTCGTATGGCGTCCGTGAAGGATGCAGTTATGATACGTGTTGGTTTGGGACAGGACCTGCACCGGCTGGTGCAGGGGCGGCGTTTTATTCTTGGAGGTGTAGACATTCCCTCCGACCGCGGGGAACTCGGTCATTCCGACGGGGATGTGCTTGCGCATGCGGTAACCGACGCTCTGCTCGGCGCTGTCGGCATGGGCGATATAGGTGAATTGTTCCCCCCCGCTGATGCTGCCTGGAAGGATGCAGATTCTATGAACCTGCTGCATATAGCCTTTAGCCGCATACAGGCATTGGGATGGCGTCTGGTCAACATTGATTGTGTGGTAAGTTGCGAAAAACCGCGCATACTCCCTTATCGCCGCCAGATATGCGAGTCTCTGGCGGCGGTTCTTGCCGTTCCGCCGGAGGCGGTCTTCGTCAAGGGTAAAACAGGCGAGGGCTTAGGTCCCGTAGGGGAAGGTATAGCGGTACAGGCAAGCGCTGTCTGCCTTTTGGAGTGGCCCTAGGAGCCTGTGGCACTTGTAGGTTTTTACGGCCTTTTTTAGCAAAAAAGGCCGTAAAAACCACTATTATCCGGCATCCTTACGCAGTTTGTAAGATAAAAACCGCCTAATCGGCGGTTTTTTTAGGTTTTATGCGCTCGCCCTGACAAACTCCTAGAAATTTGTTGCTCTTTGTATATAAACATAGTAAAATCGCGGCAGAACTGGTGTCAGTCACCTTTTCGCAATGCGTTGATAAAAAGAAGGTACTTAGCACGAAAAGTTTGAAGACCACATTTCTTATTGTATTTGCTGCCTTAAGCATCGTTATTTCATTCGGTGTGGGGATGGTGATCTATATGCAGTATCGGGCATATATCAAAAGCAGCTATGAAGCCACACTGAAGCAGGTGCTGGAAGGGGTCTCCGAAAATCTCCCTGTTCTCAGTGACGCTGATTATATAATTCGGGAAGGGGAAGCGCAGTCTGAAGCATTTATGGACCTCTTCATTGAACTGCATACACTTTCAAAACTGTTTAATGTTGAAGACATAGCGGTATTTGAACGCCAGCGAGCTGGTGTCTACCGGTTTCTTGCCGGTGTAAGGCCGGCGGATGATCCATTCGTATTTATAGCAGAGGGTACGTTTCTCGTTCCCTGGGAGCCCGGAGAAAGCGTTGCTCACGTTATGGAGACGGCCTACACTACCAGAACGTTTCAGGCAACTTCGTCTTACACTGACGAGTTCGGTACTCATGTATCAGGGATTCTTCCGATGACAAAAAGTGACGGTACGGCGTCTGTTCTTCTCGGCGTCGATTATGAAGTTTCTTGTATAGAGAGCCTGTACCGGAAGGCATACACCGCGCTGATCATTTCTATGCTTATTGGTATTATTCTTGCACTGGGAGGCGCGTGGGTATTTGCCGCGATCCTCGTGAGGCCAATCAAGCAGGTTACTCAGGTGGCGGGGGAACTGGCCGGCGCCCATTTTGATATTGAAATTCCAATTACGAGCAAGAACGAAATCGGCGACCAGCAGAAGGCCCTCCGCACGATCCGGGATAATCTCAAACAGATGATGGCTACCCTCAACCAGCAACAGGTCCAAAAATTGGACAGTATCAGCCGGAATCTTCGGGACGCGGTCAATAAATCGCTTAAGGATGTGGAAGTGATTGTTGATCAGATGGGCGCGGTTGAACATCGCTCGGAATCTCAGATAACCCTGGTAGGCGAAGCGACGGATTCAACCAAGCGGATTGTCTCTCGCATTGACGGGCTGAATGCGGCGATTCAAACACAAGTCGCGAATATCATCGAATCCTCCGCTGCTATAAAACAAATGATTGCCCATACAGCCTCTATCCGTTCAACAGTGAGTAATTCCACAAAACTAACCGAACAACTCAACGGTTTATCAAAAAACGGGCAGCAGATTATACGGCGTTTAGGCGAGGAATATCAGTTGATAGCGACCCGTGCCGGTTCATTAAAGACGGCAAACAAGATGATAGCGAATATGGTGACGGAGACGAACATTCTTGCCATGAACGCGGCGATAGAGGCGGCCCACGCCGGCGAATCTGGAAGAGGTTTTGCGGTGGTGGCCAGTGAGATACGAAAGTTAGCTGAATCCTCGGCGAAAGAATCTTCAGCCATTGACGCGGAGATCAAAAACATGGAACATGCGATAACGAATATGGCGGGAGCGTCAAACGATACGACCGCATTGATGGAATCTCTGTTCGCGGGAATACATGATATGGAATCTCTATTTTTTACGGTTACGAAAGCAGTGGAGGAACAATCCGTCGGGGGCGCCCGGATATTAGAATCCTTGAACGTAATACAAGAAAAAACGAATCTGGTACAGGACGATTCTCTGGAAATAAAGAAAGAAAGCAACGACATCTACCAGGACATAGAGAATGTAAAGTCCGCTTCAGGGGAAGTACGGAATAGCGTTTCCAACGTACTGAACGCAAGCAAGCATATTGCCGAATATCTCGAATATTCCCAGCAGATTGTAGAAAGTCACTGAAAGTCCGCCAGAATAGACGGTCAAACGCAGGGGGGACTTCGTGCTTAAAAGTAAAACCGCTGCATAGCCGAAAACATGGCTTGACACAACGAGAGAAAAAGGTATATCCTATTGCCTATGAATACAGTGCGTGATGTAAACTTCTCGCGCCCTCTTTCAGGGGATTTTCCTCTTTGTACGCTGAAACTTAATCTATCCCCCCCCCACACACACACACACACATACATACATACACTAGATTAATAAAGCTCTATAGGCGTTTTCCGGTTCCGGTCGGGCCTTAAATTTATTCTCAAATTTTCCCGCGAAGGTTGTTTTTGCGCCCCGGCTGGTTTTTTTGTCTACACGCCAATTTTCCAGGCTTTTCAGGATGCCGAACCATATTCCACAATTCACAATATCACGGCCCTTCGGCCGTGTGGTGAGGGAACGGGTCTCTGGCAATATGCAACAAATATTTAGGAGGTTTTTTTTGATGAAAAACAAACTTGTTCCAGTTACGGCGGCGGCGCGTCTTGCCGCCGCCATGCTGGTTGTGGTAACCGCTCTTCTGTCGCTGGCTTGCGACACCGAAACGCCGATTACGCCGAGCATACCTGACACGACTTCTGTCAAGTTTGAGGGGAAAACCGTCTGGATTGGTACCCAGTATCAGGGGGACGACAAAGGCGGTTATCATATACTGCAAATGGGTTGGAAAGGTGAATATAAAAATAACGTCGATAAGATAGTTATCACCTTGGGTAAGGATTATCTTGAAGATAATAGACCAGCTCTCCTTATGGAACTGGTTAAGACGGATCCTCCTGAAGTTTCTAATGTTGACATTTCTCAGGCCGACTATGATGCGCTTAAGAGCAAGCTCAATGCTGCTTTGCCTGCGGGTTCTGGAAAGACTGTAGTCAACGGTAATCTCGTTAATGTTACCAAGGTCCCCGTCTACGCCATGATTCGCGATGCCATCATCCGTCTGGCGCAGACCGCCAGGGCTGGCGTAGGAAGGGGTGCGTAACAGCCTGCTTTTTACGGCTAATTAGGGGTGACGGACACCATAAAGGCGTGGTTCGAGAGAGCCGCGCCTTTTTTCCTCTGTCTGCCTTTTGGAGTGGCTCTAGGAGTTTGTGGGGCTTTGCCCAATGGAGCCCCTTTAATCGGAATTTTTGAATGTAGGTGTACCAAAGGAACACTGAGAAAAAATTAAAAAACGTCCAATCGGACACTAAGTGTCCGCGGCTCCTAGGAGTTTGTTGCGCTTCGCGCATAAAATGGTATAAATATTCATAAACATGAATATTTATACCTTACAAACTCGGAAAGCATGCCCATTGATCGGGATTTTTTGCATAAATATGCAAAAAATCCACAAGTGCAACAGGCTGCTAGCGTACCTCAAAGTGAACCGTCCGGCTTTCGAGGCTGTCCGAACGTGCGGACAGCGAGTAAAGTCCTTTCCGTAAAGTCCAGTTTACACGGTACGGCCATACAACAGAAGCAGTTTCTTTCCCGTTAAGATACCAGTGTATGGTTTCGGGACGCGCGGCCGATTCAGCGGCAAATTCTATGCTCTGTAAAGCCGCATCGTAACCAGGCTCAATAATATAAATATCGCCTTCCCTTGGCCTTGAAATGGTAATCTCATTGCCTGCCGTATCTTCCTTGCCGTTTCCCTTCAGCACCAATTTTCCGCTTTCCTTGAGCCACGCATCGTACTCCGGGGGCAGATTATAGGCAAGAAGTATCTGTTCGCCCGGAATAGCGCGGCCGCCGGGAAGCGCGTTCCCCAGTCCGGCCTGGGGGGTCCTGCCGGAAACAGTTCTGACCAGGGAGTGAACACCGCAAAGGGGGATGTCCCCGCCTGATCGCAGGCTGACGGTGAGCCTTCTGGGACAAAAGCTGTGGGGCATACCGCCCGATTCGGCGCAGACCACAACCCGCTGTATACCTTCCGGTTCCTCCAGCGCCCTTAGTGTTCCCTCATACTCCCTGAGCAGCCTGACCATATTGGCAAAGAGTATACCCGCTCCCGAAGAACCGGATACCTGATTCATGGGCTGAGCTTCAAAATCGCCGCTCCAAACCGCAACAGTATAATCCCGTGTATAACCCGCCGTCCAGGAATCCCGCCAGTCGCTGGAAGTACCGGTTTTCACCGCAATCGGAAAACCAAAGATCAGCGGAGAAAAACTTCCAAAGGCTTGAATGCGCATAACCTCATCCTGTAGGATGGATGTAAGCAGCCAGGCTGCCTCTACGCTGAAAACCCGCCGTCCGTTTTCAGCGGCATAGGCCCCGGCTGGGTTTTCCTGTATAAGGGCGGTTCCCGCGGAAGATTCCCGCATGAACCCGGCCTGTTCCAGAGGTTCCCCGGTAACAGGCGGCAGGTAGAGGCCGCCCCTCGCAAGGCACGAGTATGCCGCGGCTATTTCCAGCAGGCTCACTTCCCCGTTCCCCAGTACCAGGCCCAAGCCGTAGTAAGCGGCATCCCTATCCAGTGAGGAAAAACCAAGATCTTTAAGGCAGTCAAGAAAGTCCTCAAGGCCAAGTTCCCTGACAAGCCGAATAGCGGGTATGTTAAGACTTGACGCGAGGGCTTCCTTGGCCAATACCGGGCCCCTGAAACTACGGGAATAATTCCGCGGTATATAGAGCGTTCTATCATTGCTCAGGTATTCGGTCTCTATATCCGCAAGGAGCGAAGCGGGGCTCCAGCCCCGATCAAAGGCCAGGGCATAGGCAAAAGGCTTCAGGGTAGAACCGGGTTGACGCGGGGAAACCGCACCGTTGACATAGCCCTGTTCATCCGTCTGCCAATCCTTGGAACCGACCATCACCCTGACCGCCGCGTTGCGGTTATCCAGTACGACAATTGCCGCGTTGGTAAGGCCGTTTTCCCTGAAACGCCGCGCGTGTTCGGCTGCAAGGTTCTCCGCGGCTTCCTGCAATTCCCAGTCCAGGGTGGAGACAAGATCCCCCGCACTCATACGCGCCGCGGTATAATCGGTAAAGTGTCCGGCGCGTATAGGCGTTTCACGCACCCTTTGGGGGAGGGGTTCGGCAAGGGCCCGGCGGTATTCATCCGCGGAAAGAAGGCCCCGTTTCTTCATACGATCCAGCACCCAGTTGCGGCGCAGCATCGTTTTCAAAGGCTCCGCGGCAGGGTCGTAGAGACCGGGCGACTGTATCATCCCGGCAAGGAGCGCCGCTTCCGCGGGCCTCAGCGCAGATGAGGAATGGCCTAAGTACCGGAATGCGGCCGCCTCAAGGCCGGTACAGCCGGGCGCGGAGGGAACACGGTTAAGGTACTCTTCCAGAATAAAATCTTTGCCCAGGAACTGTTCCAGCCTGAGCGCGTCGAAAGCCTGCCGTATTTTACCGGCGAAGGTACGCGGCTGCCGGTAAAGTATACGGGCAAGCTGCATGGTGATGGTGGAGGCGCCGGAAACGGTACGGCCCTGCAAGGTATTATCCAGAAGGGCGCGCAGAGCCGAAACCCAGTTGATCCCGCGGTGATGCCTAAAGGAAGCATCCTCCGCGGTTAAAACCGCCGTGATAAGCCGCGGGGAAACATCTTCCAGCCTGACGAGGTTGCACCGTTCCCCCTGGGCGTTCGCCAGTTCCCGCAGTAAGACCCCCTGCCGGTCGTAGATACGCTTTGAAGGGGAACGGCCCGCAATGATCTCGGCCTTATCTACAGGGCAGAGCAGCACACCGGCCTGCAAGATCAGTACCGGCAGCGCTGGAATAAGAGACCAGAGCAGACCGGGCAAAAAACGCATAGACCGCATAGTATTCTACCGTATAGTAATGCTTCCGCCTCCGGTAGTCCCCAGGGTATCAGGATCGTACATGGTTTCTGCCAGGCTTATAGGGAGAAAGAAGGTCCCCGGCGTGGTTGCGCGGACATAGTAGACAAATTCATAACTGCCCGCCGGTAGTTCATCGGCATAGAACGCCGCCCGGTAATCGCGGAAGTCGCGGAAATTCGTGAAGGCTCTGGTTCCCGCCGCGGCCGCCGATTCTCCGTCTCCGTTCATACTTTCGGTAGTCAGCAGATTCGTGTTGAGAATCTCAAAGCCTGCCGGTAAAAGATCATCAAACGCGGCATAGTTGAGCTTGCGTCCTGTCTGTGCGGCGAGCCGTACCCTGACTATGCTGCCCAGCGGTATGACGCTCCCCAAGGCGCGGCCGTCCAGGGTCTCGAAGGTACGGGTAAAGCGTATACCCTTGTCCTGGGGCGAGAGGAAACGGCTGTCTATAGGCATGTCGTAGGATGCCTTTGCGGTAAGGTAAACGGTTCCGCCGCCTCTTAAACTGATACCGCGGTTCTGTATGCCTTGCACACGGGAATCCGCCCTTGCGGGCGGAAGCTCGGCCTCGTTTATGGTAAGAACCCAGGTCCTGCCGCCTGAAAGGGAAGAAAAAGCTGACGCGGGATAGTTTTTACCGTCTATACTTACCGTAAATGAAGGGGCGGATCTGCCGGTAAGAGCCGAACCGCTTGTCAGGTGATAGACAGCCATAATCCCGAACACATTCCCCTGGGTAGTTCCCCACAGCCCGTCGCGGCGCTTTTCCATAAGGCCGCGCAGAAATTTTGCCGTTAGGGGGTTCTGGGGATCGCCTACGGCATAGGCCATAAGCGCGGCCGCGTTTGCCCTGGTCGGCGTATCAAAGGACCAGTTTCCCCGAGGAGAACCGGGGAAGGCCGCGCTGTCCGCTGTTTCTACCGCGGCCTTCCGTATCTCAGAGAGCACCTCGGAGAGGGGAACGGTTCTGTCCCCGGCTTCCTTCACCGCTGTCGCAAGGAAGGAAAGACCGAAAGGCGTTAAAAGATTCTTTGAACGCCAGAGATCCTGCATAAGGCTGATCTGGGGGCGGTTCATCCTTCCCAGCGTCATGGCGAAAAAGGCAAGCGTATCGGCATCCGCATCGCCTTGGGAGTACATTTCCCGGCGGTAGTTCTTCTTCGCAATGATATCTTCAAGATATTTTACCATACCGTCCATAAAGTCCTGGGGTATATTCCAGCCGCGCTTCTTTGCCTCAATGAGGGCGGAAAGGCCGAAGGCCGTTCCAAAAGCATGGGGGCTCGATTCTCCAGGCCAGAAGGAAAGTCCTCCCGATGATGTGCGGAAGGTCATAAGCCGCTCAATACCGGCATCGGCAAATTTTTTGACGGCAATAGGATCCTCAGTAACGCCAATGGCGGGAAGAATATCCGCAAGTACGATGAGGGGGTAGGTCTCGCTTGTTGTTTGCTCAATGCAGCCGTGGGGATACCTCATAAGGAATTCTACCGAATCTTTCAACTCGCTCAAGGGTGTTTCAGAAACCGTCAGTTCTATGCTCCCCCTGCTTCTTGTACCCGGAAGCGGCAGGACAATGTCCCCAGCCCCATTTACAATGATGTTCGCCGTACTGCGCTGCCTGTTCCCCCGTACCCTGACCGGTATGCTGTACTCGGCGTCATCGCGGATATTCCCCATAGCCGCGCTGAAACGGAACTTTACCTCGGGGAATCCGCTCTGTATACGGCCCTGCCACGAAACCATAACCGAAGAGCCAGCCCCTACTGTTAGGGCAGGGGCTGGCCGCGGCCGGTCCTCAGTCTGGAAGCCGGTAAACTGGGCGCTTACCGACACGGACGACGCGGTTTCCGTGCCGTTAAAGACCCTCGCCTGTACGGTTAGTACATCATCCTCGTAGACAAAACGCGGCAAGGCCGGTTCTATCATAAGATCACGGCGGCTTTGCAGGCTGCTCTGACCGGAACCCATCTGGCCCAGCCGGTTTACCGCCACTATCATGATCCGGTAGGCGGTAAGATTATCCGGCAGGGTAAAGGTAAAGTTCCCCTGACCGTTGCTGTCAACAGGGACGGCAGGAGCGAAGAACGCGGTACTACGGAAAAGACGGCGCAGCATATCGTCCGACCAGGGCAGCATGGCCGGATCGCCGGAATCGCCGGAGGGGAAGAGCGCCTCGTAACGGGCGCGGCGGGAGTGGGGCAGGTCCAGCAGATTGGAAGCGTTACGCACGGAAAGCACACGGATGGAATAGGCCGTTTTAATGGGATCGGGCGTCGCATAGCCTGTCATACCAAGAACGGCCTCGTCTACCACCATAACCGCGGCGCTGGCATCGGTTGGCAGCCCCGCGGGGTTTTTTACCGTAAAGGCAACCTTTAGGGTCTGCCCCGGAGAAGCGGTTTTGGGGGCGCTGACGGCAACGGCAAGACGCTGGGCGTCGGGGTCGGCCTCGAAGCGGGCATAGCCTATGCGGTATGCCGGAGCGCCGGTTTCAAAACCGGTAGCATCCCTGGCATAGTGGACACGGCCGCGCAGGAGTATCACCGAGACAAAGGCATTAGGCGCGTACTCCGCCTTAACCGGAAAGTTAATCTGGGGCGTATCCCTGTTTATCACAAAGGGATACGTGTCCAGAACGCCGTTTGCTTCAATGGTCAGGAGTCCGCGGGCGCTTTCAAAGGGGGTCTGTACCACCACCGATGCTTCTTCTCCTATCTTATAGTTCTGCTTGCTTAAAATCAGGTCTATACGTTCACGGTCAAAACGGGGCCATGCCGATGTTTCGCCGCCGCTTACAGTAAAGGTAAAATAGCTTGAAGCGCTCCGCCCCTTTGAATCCGTTACCTCAAAACGCAGCCGGTACATACCGGCCCGCTCGGCTCTGTAACTGTAGTCGCGGGGGGCGGCCCCCGATACGGTATTCCCCAGCAGGCTTGAAGAGATAATCTCACGGTTATAGGTTGCGGTTCTGCCTTCATCGTCCAGCATAGTATTCTGGTTGTAGCGCAAGGTTTCAAGGTAAACCGCGGCAGGGCTGTTAGGGACGGGCCTGCCCTGGGTATCGGTAACAATGTAGGGGAGTTTAATCGTTTCCCCTCCGCGGTAGATGGTTTTTGCGGGCGGACGTATCCCCGCGTAGAGTTCCGTCCGGTGAATGACGCGCGACATACGGCCCGCATAGTTCTGCCGGTCATCATCGGTAACCGAAGACTGGACTATATAACGCATAGGGCCCTGTATGCCGGAAAAGGAAGGCCGGAACACAAGGCGCGCCTTGCCTGCGTTATCCAGAATACCCTCCTCGTCGTGGACTGTTCCCGCGTCAAGGGGATCCGGTTCAGGGCCGAAGACATAACCGGGGAAGGCGGGAGGCGCAAAGACCTCGCTTTGGCGGTATATGCGCCAGGAGAAGGGCTTACCCGCCATAACCCCTCCGCGCAGGTATTCGGCGGATGTTTCTACCGTTACCGGCGTATCGATCTTCCACTCGCTGTAGGGGCTGGAGACATTTACCTGAAAGGTGGGGACGCGGTACTCCTCTACACGGAAACTGGTACTGGCGCTGTATATCCCCAGGTTGAGGGCCGCCGTGTACTCGCCTATATTGGCATCCTGGGGCAGACGGAATTCCCAGGCGGCGCCGCGGTAGGAATCAAGATTCTTTCCCGAATTATAGACTTCCCGTCCGCGGCTGTCCCGTATACTAAGGACTATCGGGGTCAGGCCGTTGTATTCGCTTAAATTCCTCAAAAATGTCTTAAAGTAGACCGATTCGCCGGGCCGGTAAACGCCGCGTTCGGTAAAGAAACTTGCGGCCAGAGGATTAACCCCCTTTACGGCGCCGGCCAGATTGAACTGCCAGGCGCTTGAAAGCTCATTGTTCACTATACGGCATACAGATATATCCCTTCCCATCTCCGCCGCAAGGTAGAGCGGTTCTTCAACGCCCCACTCAAAGGCTTTATCGGTTTTGATAATGCCTATTCCGTCCCTGCCTGTACCGGCTGCTTCGCCCAGCAGGCGTCCTGACGCGGAGTAGAGGCTGAGTTTTGCGCCCTGTACCGGTACGGCATTGTAGATCCAGGTAACCCAGCCCAGCACGGCCCCGCCGGAAACCTTAGCGCTAAGCCCCAGATTGGTTGACTGCACAATAATACGGCGGGCAGGTATGTTTTTTGCTTCGGAACCTCTGCCTCCGGCGCTTATCTCGACCAGCTTGAGGCCCGCTCCGCTTTCTATGCCGAAATCGGCCTGGTATAGGTTGTTCAGGGTATTGGGGGACGGACGGATAGTAAGGGGAACGCCCTGTAGGGAACGCTTCCCTAATTCGGGTCTCTTGGCCGCAAGGCTCTGTATATAGGCGGAAACATCCTCGTAGCGGTAGACGCTCACCGTAATATCCCGGAGATTCCGGTACTTAACGGGGATACGGTTTGTGTCGGCCTCGATAACAAGGCTCTCCCGCGGAAGCTCGAATATCGGGGGCAGATCCTGGCTGCGGAAGTCGAAGGCCAGAGGCTTGCGGAGCCTGTTCCCCAAAAGATCGGTGAACTCGGGCGCAAGCCGGAGGTAGTAGGGTTTACCTGTCTCAAAAGACGCCCGTATCACTACGGAAGAGCCGTAGTAGGAGAACTGGAGCGAAGGCGGCTGCGGGCTGATGCTGAAGTTATCTTCAAATAAAACAGGGTCTATCGAGGAATTAAATTCAATTTCCCATCTGCTTTCAAGCCGCGCGGCCCTGCCGCCGCGGATGCTGTCAATATCATCACTTGAATAATAAAAACCGGTAAAAACTGAAAAAGCCTGCTCCGCATAACTCTGGGCGCCCGGGGTCATAATCAGGGGATAGCGTATCGTTACACGGGTTCCGTCGGCAGGCATTTCAGGGAAGCTCAGGGCAAGGATATGGCTTGTGTCATAGCGGCCCTCACGGTCGAAGAAGAGCGATTCCGGCCTGTTAGCCCGTACCGGCAATTGCCGTCCCCCCGCCGCCGCGCTGACCAGCGAAGATGCCCAGCTTTCCAGGCTCTGATCGTAGAGCAGGTAAAGCGGGCCTTCGCCTATCTGCCCTGTGCCCGAATTGAGAAAGGCGACAAAACGCGGCTGTCCGGGCGTAACAGGCCGCGATCCTGTCTTACTACCCATCTGGAAATCTTCAACCTCGAAGGACAACTCGGCTGAAACCGGCGCCAGTCTCCGGCTGCCCGTCTCTCCCGCAAGCGGTACAGAGCCTGAAACTTTCACGGAGAATACGGTTCCTACGCTCGGCCTTTCGGCCGGCTTAAACTGAAGCTCGTTTCCCCCAACCCAGGTCCAGGCGCCCGCTACCGTTCTTCTGCCGTAGTCAAATACCACACTATAGGACAGCCGCTGCGCTGTATTCTGTAAGGCGGTTACGGCAGCCGTATCCACCGGCTTTTCAAAACGTATCCTGATCGGCCCCTCCGGCCGGCTCATAGGGATAATCGCCGTCCTGAGATACCTCTCCTCCGTGCGCCATTCAGGGGTTTTAGGCGCTTCCTGGTAAAGTATCACCGCCTCCCCCGCCTTGATAGGGGCGTCTCCGCCCGAGGGTTCATTCTGCGGCCACAGCACCCACGGAAGAAGGAACATAACAAAAAAAACACCGGCATATATACCGCGCCTACAGGCGCGACGCCTACGGGCGCAAACATGGAAAAATTCCGTACTCATAATGAAGATTTTACTAGATTTTCTTTAGATGTTAAAGCGTTTATAAAGAATTTGGTAACTATTCAGAGCCTTGCCCAAAACTTTAGTTTTTGGGCAATCCTCTTCAGATATGTGCGATTTTTTACCCTGCAAACCGCGTAAGGAGGCCGGATAATCGGGATTTTTGTGTATTTTCATGCGGAATACCGGCTCCCCGGTATCGATCCCCGCCTAACTTGATCTTTCCGCCGAATTTACGGCTTATATCGATCTGCTCAGATACTTTTCAGACCTATTTTCAGTCTGAATTCCGTTTTCCAAATTTCCCCCGGCTGTAAGTCTATTAGCATCACCGGCATAATACAGGTCGATTGATACTCGTCCGTGTTTTCCCCGGTCCTCACCGAATATATCCAGGCGTCAAAGGGCCTGTCAGCGGCGAGCCTTATGCTTACCTCGTTCTTTATATCCTGGAATTCCACTACGCTGTTCCCCCCAAATACCCCCGCGGGGGAAATTTCTTCACGGGAATCTCCCCGTATACAGAAAACTTTGAGGAATGCCTTGCTATCGTCTGGAAAGGACAGATCGATACTCGGCATAAATTTGAAACGCTCAGGTCTGCTATGCCTATTGCTCAGTCTATAAGCTACCGCAAGCGAATCCTTTTCAAGAGAAAAAGTCTTTTCTATCTCAATTGCCTCGAATGCTTTCTCCCCTTCAACGGAGAGGCTGCCAAGGATCCGTGCAGGCAGCGTAAAACTTGCCTTTTCCCGATTCCCTGATATTTCGCAGCTTTCGTAGTATTCATCACCGCAGAAACGGAAGCCCCGGAATTCACCATGTAGAATATGCTCAAGGGCGGCTTCGGGATGCGCAAGAATATCGGCAAACGCGCAACGCTTGTTCTTTCTACCGCGCTCTTCGGCTTTTTGCCCCGTGTAGGTGTCAAGATAATTCCAATTCCGCGGAAGATAGTCAAGCTCGAAGATACTTGCCCCCGCCGCGTCTATGTAACAGTTTATAAACTCATCCTGGAAGATATATGCGGTACGGCCGTCCATGTTGAAATCAAAGGCTGAAAGCGATGGGATAAAAGCGGTTTCCCTGCTTATCTTTTCAGCTTCGAGCAACGCGCGGTACACAGCCTTCCTCTTGGTCTGGAATCCGATAAGCGGCGCGTTTTGGGAACCAGGATAAAACATATCACAGCCCTGAGCTTTCCAGAGTTCCCCGCGGGCGGTGTTCTTCCGTGCCTTATCCCCGCGAAGCTGGTTGATCAATATATGCGTAAACATCATTTTGGCGTAAATACCGTTTGCTTCAGGACAATCGGTGAGGAATTTTCTGGGCAGGAAGGTCTCCCCCCCCGTCCATTCAATAAAACTAGGAAAGTAACACTTTTCAAAGCCCTTTAACTGACGGAAAACCCTTCCCGGCGTGATGAATTCTATCCTGGGGTCCGACGCGGAGAGGGCCTCAAAAAAATCGTGGTAGAAAAGTTCGTTCGTATTCCTGTCGAAAAATTTATCGGTAAAGATAGTGAATACCTTTTCCTGTTCCGGCATACTATCCTCCAGGAGCTTTGCCAGAACATTTGAGGGATTTCTTACGCTTATTGTTCTACCCAACTCCGAATACACCGGGAATACCGTGATGATCTTCCCCTGATCCTCGGTAATGCAGGGGCTGTAATACGGGCTCTTGCCCTGAACATGGGTAAAAATGGTTTCGTTCAGGAATGTATAACTCATACCGCAGGCATGAAGAGGGCTGGTCAGGTTCTGTTCCCAGGCATTATAGGGCAGCAGGCAGCCTTGGGGCCGCTTTCCAAAGGTCTTACGGAGATAGGTGGTCATCATCTCAATCTGACCAAGTTTATCGGTGAGCGGTATAAGGGGTAACAACGGCTCATAGAATCCGCCGCCCAGAAATTCCACCTGCTTCCGGCTGACCAGATTCTTGAGCAGCAAGATAAGTTCAGGGTGCCGCCGCTCAATCCACTGCAATAGAACACCGGAATAGTGCAGGACAAAATTCACGCGGGGAAATTTGTAGAGGGTTGTAATAAACGGCTTCAATTCCCGCCGGTAGAGTTCTTCAAATTCATCGGCAGAAGAACCATACGGGAGATGTTTATGAGAACCTAAAAATAAACTTATTTTCCCCATATAACTGAGGCGCTTGCAAAATATCAGATTCCGCAAACGCAACCTTAAATTTAAGGGCGAAAGCACTTACCGCTTTCGCCAAGAACCGCCGCATAATTAACCGAATTACACTGCGGTCCAACTCATTAACGCAAATTCACCAAACAGAAAGAAATTTAACCGCATCCGGCCAAAGGATCGAAACATGTTGACGCAGAGAATCCGGCAGGATGCAGACAGGGTAAAGGCTGTTATGATGGATAAACCTTTACCGGGACTAGGAGTTTGTTGCGCTTCGCGCATAAAACGGTATAAATATTCATATTTATGAATATTTATACCGTGCAAACTCCCAAAGGAGCCCCGTTAATCGGAATTTTTGCATGAACATACAAAAATTCACCAAAGTCCCATCGGACACTTCGTGTCCGCGGCTCCTAGCCATAGTACCTTAGCTGTCTGAACACACTACCGTATGAGTTTTCTTGGCGGGTCTGTGGTTAAAACTTCTCCCCTCAACCCGGCGTCATTAGATTTTCGTCCAATATAGACAAACAGATTAGGATTAGTATTATGTACCAACCTCGATTAGCGCTCCCATCCATCGGCGTTCATTTTAGGCAATACGCACATAGCTCCCCAATATAGATCAGAATTCCAGTATTTTATAGAAGATCCCCGCGGCGGCGGTAAAAATTAAGGACAGAAGCCCCATCGAAATAAGCATGAGGGGCTTACCCCTCAGAAGACCGGGAACCTTCTCAATTAAGGATCGCCTCCTAATCTGGGCAAGGATGAAAATGCCGACCAGAACGCCCAACGAGAAATGGAAGGAGATTATCAGTCCTTCCGCAACGGTTTCCGCCAGATGCCGGGTTAGAAAGAGGGCGGCCAAGGCAAGCCCATCGTAGGAAGAAAGGCAATCAAAGATTTTATCCTCGGTTTTCACGGGAAATAATTTAGAGAATGCGGTTTCCAGGCCCAGACAGGTAAGGCACGAAAGGGGGTAATACAAGAGATATTCAAAGAAGCCCAAATTGATCAGGGCCGATACAGAGAAAAATACCATGAAGAGCGTCAATACCGAAAGGAAAAGACAGAGTAATTGCAGCAAGGGCAGAGAATTCTTTTTTGGCAGCGCCGCCCCCGCCATACCCAGGCCGAATTGCAGCACCAGATTCCAAGAGAGGCCGGCCATTATCCCGAAACAGGCAAAATCTCTCATTCAATATCCCCGGCGGGAAACAGCGGACGCCTGAAATGGGCATATATCGATAGGCCGTAGCCCATAAGGATGAGAGCCCCCGCGGAACCCGCAATTATCCGTATCGGAAAAAACACAGCGGCGTCCTTTGCACCGAATATCTCCATTATACCTTGGACACCTCCGGGAAGACTGAGAGCGGCGCAGCCTATCGGTTCCCGTATCAAAGCCATGCCTACAATTAAAAGGGCGATAATTCCCGCTTCCCTGCACGCAAGGGAAACCGCTTCCCCCATATCATAGAATTTAGCCCGCTCAAAGATACCTGACGCGATACAGCAGCCCGGAACAAGAAGGATGATATACACGGTTCCTAAAACCAGTATAGGATTCATAAACCAGAGCAGGAAAAGGTAGAAACTGCCCAAGAGGGATGTCAAAAACATGAGTATCGGGCTAAGACCCTTTTGGGGTAAAACAGGTTTTGATACTATAAAAATCAGCATAGAAAAATCGTAAACCCAAAATAGAGCTCCGGCAACGGTAACCGCATAGGACAACCGTGCTGAAGCCATCACTATAAGCCCTCCGCAGAAAAGACTTGCAAGCGGCGAATGCCGGCCCCAAAAGATATGGGTCCTGTAATACTGACTTACCGTAGAACTCTTCACGGTATTGCCTTCGGGTCTATCCCCATAAACCTGACTCATAGTTCTCTCTCCCCGGAGGCATTTCCAGCCCTCCTCTGTTTTGCGTTTCTCTCTATACGCAGGATGTACTGGTTTACGATCCCGTCCGGCACAGTTCCTTGAAGGGTCTGGGGGTTTAAAAAGACCAGCCTTTCCACAAAACCTTCAGGCGTAACTACGGCCATATAGGGGAAGAGAATACCGCCGTTCATTATAGTAAAGACAAGCCCTCTTTTGTCAGAATTGAATATGCTAAACCAGGTTCCCAGCCGTTTCTGCCTGGGGCTTAGGGAGTTAAAGGGGATAAGAGATTCCAGCCGCGGTTCGGCTTCCCGCTGCTCTAGGATGCGGTTTACCGCATTCAAAAGCGCCTTGTCCCGGGGCGTCTGCGTTAAAAGCCACAGCAACGCGCCCGCAAGAACGAGTCCCCCTATCCAGGCCGCAATATATGTAATATCCTTTGCCGAAAAAAGCGGTTGCTTCCCATCCGTCACTTTAGTATTCACTATACTCCATAAATTTTTCCTATTCTTAGGCAATATTCCGTTTTCCATAAAAAATTCGGTTTTCAATTTTCCGTATCAGGGGCAGGAACGCATTAAACAGCCCTACCGCATAAATTGCCCCGTAAGGTTCCGCCCCCAGGCAACGGAAAAGGCCGGACAGAAAACCTGACAGAACCGCTGCTAACAGTATCCCCCAGCTTGACTTAGGAGAGCTGACGGTATCCGCAATAAGGATAAAAGCCGCGGCCAATGTTCCCCCTGAAAGAAGATAGAAAAGGACGTTCCCTTGCCAGAACTGGCCGCCCGACACAAGCGCGCCTGAGATGCGTGTTACCAAACCGAAAACAGCCAGGTATGCCAGTGACGCCCAGGCGCGGCTTACCTGGGAAGAGATGATAAACAGGCTCCCCAGCAGAAGCCCCAACACCCCCCTGTCGGCAATAATACCAGGGGAGGATGACTGAAAGAGGTCTATATAACCGCCCGGCAGCATTGCTCCAAACGGGTTAAAGAGCATATTATTGAGAAAGGACCGTACCGCGGTATCAAGGGCGCTGGCAGGAACGGGGAGAAAATTCTCCCCCGCCTGGATGTTCAGAAGCGGGGACCCCTCCAACGCATTAAGAAAAACCTGGGGCCAGGAAAACCTGACAAAAAGCCAGGCGCCTACAGCCGGATTAAGCCAGTTGGCTCCCAAGCCCCCAAAACTATGCTTTACAACGGTCATAGCAAAGACAGCCCCCATTACAGCATATATCGGATGTATGGTATTGGGCAAGAGCAGGGAGAATACCAGGGCGGACGCCACTGCGCTGCCGTCTCTTAGTTTTTCAATTTCTTCGGTACGGTAAAAGAGGAAAAGTTCCGTCAGCACCGCGGCAAGAACAGATGACAATGCTATAAGCAGGGAAGAAAATGAATCGCCCAAGCTGGACTGGATAATGGCAAGGGCCGCACAAAAGCTGACCATCCACATTCTAAAATTAGTTGAGCGGGAAAGATTCACCTGGGGGGTCTGGTAACGGCGTCCGTAATTCTCCGGCATTAGTTCCCCCTTAAAGCAGAATCCTGGATAACCTTTCCCAAGGGAAGCCTGGACGGACAAACCGCTTCGCAGCAGCCGCAGCCGTGGCATTCGACCGCCCTTCCCTGCGTTTCGTCGCTGGTTTTGACAGATGATTTTGCCCATTTGTAGAGTTCTTCCGGATCAAGCCCTACAGGACAGACCCTCCGGCATTCACCGCAGCTTATACAACCCCGGCTTGGCCCCCCGCCCACCTGCTTCTCAAGCAGGGCGAAAACGGCAAAGCTGGTTTTAATTATAGGCTCGTCCAGATCGACCACCGCCCAGCCCAGAAGGGGGGAACCGGTAGCGATACGTTTAGGCTTATCAATAAACCCCCCGCATTCGGCAAAGACCTCCCCAATGCGGGTGCCTATCCGTACCTTCATAACCTGGGGATTCTTGACCGCCGATCCTCCTACCGACACATAACGGTCCAGTATAGGCTTGTTCAGCTTTACCGCATCATGGATTGCGGCAAGGGTTGCCGGTCCCAAAATAAGCAGGGCGCCCAAGGTTAGGCCCTCCTTTTTTTCATATATACGGAGAACCATCTCCAATTCACGGCGGTTCCGCTGGGGGTAACGGGAACCTACCAACACGGTAGAAACCTCAATACCGCCCGGAGGCTGGACCGTGCGGAAACTACCGGCCAGATCTTTTTCCTGCTCTGATACGGCGAAGATGACGCGGTTCGCCCTGGAAGCCCTTGCCGTTATAAAGGCCCCCTCAAGCACTGCCTGAAACCGTTCTTTGCACAGCACATAATCTGCGGCAAGCCAGGGATCGTCAAAGATACAGCGTACCACCATGCTTATAGGTTCGGACAGAGAACGGAAGGCGGAAAGTATATCCGAAACAGGGGCGCCAACCCCTTCCATTTCTACAATGCCCATATCCGCAATTATCCGCTGTATTTCAAAAGAAGAAAGACCTTCCCAGCGGAAACTATCTTCCTTTCTGCCCAGTTTTTCAAAACGGCCTTCCAGACGTATAACCAGGGCGTCATTGTTAATATCCGCGGCAGTCTTCCAGGAGACCATATTGACTACCCTGCCGGGAGCTGTCGCGTGGATGTTGGCGGATCCTAGGCCCTGCCCCCGGCCTATAAGCATACCTTCCCGCACATAGTCCCCAATATTCACAACAGGAAAGGCTCTTGGGCCGGTATGCTGGATGAGCGGTATAACGGAAAAACCCGGTAAAAAGGCAGTTACACTGGATGTCCTGGGGGGAACCGTAGTATCCTCATAACGGATTCCCCCACGGGGAAATGCGTATACCTTCATGCGGCAACCCGCTTGTCATTTAATATAAACATCTTTCTCTTTTTTTTACTCCATATCGATGCTGCCGTATATAAAAAGGGAATACCTGCCATAAAGAGCAGGGAAAGGGGAACATAGTCCTGTACTTCCCGTCTGATCGCATCCTGGACGGATAAACGCATACCCCTTCCCGCCATCAGGAACGTCTTTTCAGTACCAGCCTCCTCACGTTTTCTTTCATTTATAGTATGCTGAAAATCGGTAAAAAAATCCATAAGCGGGGCAAGGGGAAACGGCGGAAAAACAGCATTTTGTCCTTCAATTCCGCCGATATTCCCTTCAAACGCGGTTAGGTCCCAATAATCCCCGTCATGGTAGGCGCCGGATATAAGCCCGTCGCTGCCGGTATAGTAACGGAGATACGGCGGAGGGGTTTCTTTAAATATATCACCGGGCGTTCCCAGCGGCAGGTATGAAAAGAACCGCTGAAAAAGGACATGGGCCGTATAATCATCAGGGTAAAGCCTTGTAAGCAGGACGCCGGCCTCTGTTTCGGCTTCGCGGTCAATTGGGTTGATAAGATCGCGCAGGGGCGGGAACCAGAGAAGAAAGCCCATGCCCAGCATGAAGGGCAGCAGGAACCGGAGAAATATATCCGGTTTTAAGGGATGATGGGACAGCATAAAAACCGGTGTAAAACGCACATGCCCCCTCGACTTCCCGCTTAGGGACTGAGTTTTCAGGCAGTTTAAAAAGATCAGCATAAAAACAAAAAAAACGGCGGATCCTAAAATGACGCCTATGGAATTCCAGACAATCAGAAACCAGTAAAGTACAAAAAACGCCAAACTAAGTATCCAGTATACCTTAAAAACCCTCAACCTGTCTATTGCGGCGCCAAGCCGGGGCCTGGCTAGGTCCCGGCCATAGCGCATATCGGTAAAAAATTCCGCCAACGGCTCCCGCAGAAGGGCGGAGAATGTCAAAAGGCATGCGCAGGGAGCAAACCCCCTGCTCCCCGTAAAGGCAAAAGGGAAGAGCGCGGGTACCAAAGCAGTGTAGAGCAGCGGACGCCCTGATAGGACAAGGGCAAGCAAAAGAGCGGCCGCAAAGATCACAAGATACCAGAAAATGGTCTCCTGTCTCCCTATGAAAATAAGGGAAAAAGGAATATCCCCCAGGGAAGAGAGAAGGGCCTTTTTCAGATTCTTAAATGCGATCCCTGAAAAATCCGGCGTAAAGGGGATAAAGAACCTGCGCAGACCATCGTAGACAAAAAAGGAACGGAATTTATCCGCATAGCCGTCATTCCGCAGGTCAAAGGATTCAAGCTCCTCTCCGTATTGATCCAGGGGAATACGTTTAAGATCTCCAAAATCATCAAAGAAAACCCACTGATTAGATTCCGAAATAATGCTGTCTTCCGGTTTTTCTATGCCCGCGGCTTGGGAAACCGCATCCGAGGCTAAAAGATCGCGGATAAGCCTATCGGAGTAGGATTCCTCTACACGGATTTCAATATAAGCCGGAGAAAACCGGGGCATATTGAAAATCCAAAAGAGGTAAAACAAGGATACCCCCAGACCCAGAGATAAAAGCACTGAAATTAGAGCGGAATTCCTGTAGGACATGTACCTCTCGACTTATAAATAGGTATAGGCTGCCGCAATGAAAATGCCCAGGAGAGAACCCATCACTACTTCCAGAGGCTTATGACCGTAAACCTCTTTTACCGGATGATATTCAATCCCCAAACGTTCCGATACATTCCGGCCAAGATTGTTCAGGGTCCTTCCCTGAATTCCTGAAGCCCTGCGTACCCCCATAGCATCTCTTAATACGATAAGCGCCACAAATAAAGATACCACAAATAAATTTGAACCTATGCCTTCTTGAAACCCGACCGATGTAGCCATAGCCGAAACCAGCGCCGCATGACTGGACGGCATGCCGCCGGTACGCCATGCAATAGTTGCCAACAATTCTCTAGGGCTTCTCTTACGGGTACCAATAAGCACAATGAGTGTCTTGATAAGCTGTGCAAAAAACCAACTTGAAACCGAAGAGAGAAAAAGCGGATTCTCAAAAAAAGGCTTTAAGGATACGGTTCGTATTGACAAAGAAAAAGACATTATTTACAATGTAGTCAGTATTAAAAAATTGTCAAGAAGGGGACAGGGGATAACAGCAATTTTACTTTTAGCCGCCTCTGGCGCGGACGCTAACAAAAAACAGAAGGTCTTCCCATGTTTGAAACTCAAAAGCCCAGAAGAATGTCCGCAGAGCGTTATAGAATTCGTCCCTCCTGCCGAAATGCCCGCGGGCTTTTATAAAGTCTTCATCGCACAGTATCATCAGGCCGTGAACCAGAAACGCCGGCAGGTTCAACACGCAATAGACCTCGCTGGCGTGGTTTTTCCCGTGTCCGAAGTTGTG
>JAISQR010000211.1 GCA_031274035.1 Treponema sp.
GCTCGGACTTTAGTCCGCGTTGGCTGGATATGGCTGAGATAGAGCTGAATGTCATGACGGGGCAGTGCCTTTCACGCAGAATAGACACTATTGACACACTGCGGAATGAACTTCTCGCATGGGAATCTGATCGTAATTTCAGTACCTCAAAGATAAAATGGCATTTTTCAACAGGAGATGCCAGGGAAAAATTGATGTCGTTATATCCCAAGTTCGAGATTCAGGAGCAATGAGCTGGCTTCAATTATACTAATTGTCAACGATACAATACACTAGTCCGCTTCCTTTTCCCGTATCTTCTTTACTATTTCCGTTTGGCATCTTACCGCATCGGCGGTTGCCGCGTCCCCTTCACATCCAGGCTGTCCAGCAGTTTCGGCGCCGCTTGTATCTCATTGCTTGCGGAAACGTTGTTTCCGATTCTTCGGTTGTCAACTGCCCGAGCGTTAATCCACGCCCCCTGTCGTTTAGTGTTTACAGAACACTCGTGCCGCCCGCAAAAAATTCTCCAAATTTTTAAAATTATTCATTTGCATTAAAGCACCGCACACCCGGACCCCATATATAGGGAAGGAGGCTTTTATGAGAAAAGACCATTTACATAAAGGTTTACAGTGCAAACATTCGGATTTTCCCGCCCCTAAACCGACGGGGAATATACAGCAATGCCGCAATTACCGGCCAAAGAACAGGCAGGGCATCCTACAGGATCCTAGGGTATTCCCCGTTCTATGTCTGATGTTTTTCATTCAGTCCGCCTGTAATATGGTTTCCAGCCCAGGCGCCGATCTTTCAAAGGTACAAAACAACTTAACGATTGTAAGCTGGAATGTCCAGGCTCTTTTTGATGCGGAAGAAAGCGGGACGGAATATCAGGAATATACGGATGCGGCAGGCTGGAACGAACATAAATACCAGGCAAGGCTTAATACGCTTGGTCAGGCATTAGACAAGATGGACGAAACAAGCCCTGATATAATAGCCCTGCTGGAAGTTGAAAATTCCCGGGTGTTGGAAGACCTCGCCCAGGGACCCCTTGAAAAACAAGGCTATAAATGGACCTTCTTTGCAAACACCCCCGGAAATTCCCTGGGCCTTGGGGTACTGAGCAAGTATCCGTTTGAGCAGACAAAGGCGCACTCCCTTACCTACTATGATGAAACCACCCCCCGGCCCGTCCTGGAAATCTGCGTTAGAATACAGGATACACCCCTTATCCTCTTCGTCTGCCACTGGAAATCAAAACTCGGAGGAGACCTTCCCACAGAATCGCTGCGTAAAGCATCGGCGCGGATACTGGTAAGGCGGATACGCGAAATCGGTAACGATTCTCCTAATACGCCTATAATCATCATGGGCGACTTAAACGAAAACTATGACGAATTTTACCGGCAGACAGGCCAGTACATCAGCGCCCTGCTCCCCGACGACCCTGAAGCAGCGGAACTTGCCGGCTACCAGAACAACACAGAAGAAGATAGTACCGAAGAAGACGATCCAGCGGAAAATAATTCCACGCCCACGGTGATTCAGGCCGATTATCTTATCCTTAGCCATAACAAACCGCCCCAAGCCCTACATTTTCCTGAAGATTCAATAGTTTTCTATTCCCCCTGGGGCAACGAACTTGCGGAAGGCTCCTATAACTATAAGAATACCTGGGAAACAATCGATCATTTCCTGCTCAATGACGCTCTTTTTAATCAATCGGGCTGGAATTTCGACACCTGTAAAGTAATAAAGGAGGAACCTTTTATCAATGCCGCGGGGAAACCTTTCCTCTACAACCCCCGTACCGGCCTGGGCCTTTCGGATCACTTGCCTATCCTTTTAAGAATAGAAATGCGCGCCAAACAAGCAACAGGCGCTTAGCATCCGGTTAATTTTTAGGAAGGGGGGCCTGTTTCCGCCGCAAAAACGGCAAACCGTTTTTGCTTACGGAATTCCGCAATAGCTCATTTTACTCTCCGGCCCCCCTCCGCTCCAGCCCTGTTTTACAGGTCTGGAGCTACCCCCGTATTTAGTTCTAGCAGCCTGTTGCACTTGTGGCTTTTTTGCTAAAAAAGGCCATAAAAACCTACAAGTGCAATCGGACACGAAGTGTCCGCGGCTCCTAGGAGTTTGTGGGGCTTTGCCCAAAAATCGTATAAATTTGCAATTTATTGCAAATTTATACCTTGCAAACTCCCAAAGGAGCCACGTTAATCGGAATTTTTGCATGAATATGCAAAAATTCACCAAAGTCCCACAGGCTCCTAGGAGTTTGTGGGGTATGCGTTATCAGGGGCCGCCTTATTCACGCTCACTTAACACTGATCTTCACCCCTCCGATCATGCCCCGCTCTCTTGCGCTATTCCCCTTGTACACAGGATTAGGCTGAAACTCGGAAGCGCCGCCCCCAAGCCGTACCGCGGCGTTATACATAACCTGGTTCTCATTCCGCAGGGTAGCTTCCACAAATATACGATACTCCCCTGCGGGAACCGCAAGCCCTGCCTGATTGGTTCCATCCCAAATATAGCTTACCTTACCCGTCTGCGGTGTAGAACCGGTAACGGCGTCAGTTTCGTTCTTTTTCATTCCGCTTAAACCCGATTGCTTTACCCAGACCGGTAGAGATTGATCCCGTGTCTTCCATCCGCCATTGGCTGTAAACATGGTTGCATAGAGGGTTTTTATATACTTGCCGCCGCTATCCTCCACCCATACCGCAAACTGGTTGGTTGCATAACCTCCCTGCCGGGTAAAATTAAAGGTTACTTCTACCTTTCCGGTACCGGCCTGAGCCTCCGCACCGGTTAAGGATATCACCCAGAAACACACACCCAAAACAATAAGCCTTTTCATAATTTCTCCTTAATATAAAATAATATAGAGCCATTCCTAAAAACTAAAGTTTTTGGAAAGCCTCTATAATTGATAAACCTCTATATATTGATAAAATTGAGGGGAAATACGTTAGGAATTTTTAACCGCCTTGGACCTCCGGTTCGCGCCGTGTTAATATTTCCGCAGTATCTCTATGGGCTTTAGTTTTCCCGCCCGCCGGGCCGGTATCCAGGATGCTATAACAGAACTCGCAATTGTAAAAAGGCCGATAAGAAAGACCGCTCCCCAGTCTATGATTATAGGTATGGTTTCAAGGTAATAGCCCGGATCAAGTATCTTGACCGCTTCCATGCCGAAAATGCGCGAAAAGAACCCCAGCACGGCTTCAAGCGCGTGAATAATGCTATTGATGGAACTGCCGATAAGGAGCCCTGCGCAGATGCCGGCGACCGAACCGGCAAGGCCCGTAAGGAAAGCGCCGAAAAGGAAGACCTTGGTTGCGTCCGCGGGGCTTGCGCCCGCTGTTTTAAGCACCGCTATATCCCGCTGCCGTTCTATGACCAGCATGGACGTGGCGGCGGAAACGTTTACCGCGGCGACCATCACGACCAGGGCCATAATGAAGAGGAGGAGTTGGCGGGTCGATTCATAGGAACTGTACTGCGAATTCTGTATCTCCTTCCACGTGTAGGCATTAATACCTATAGGCAGTTCTATCTGTAACTTTACGGCCATAGTTTCCGCGCCGGTATAGGGCTCGTCTATCTTTACAAGCAGAAACGATGATGACATCTCCGCGTCAAGGATACGTTTGCCGGCGTTATAGCTCATAATACACCACAGGGCATCCAGTTCCCGGTAGCCGGCGGAGACTATCCCCTTCACCTTAAAAATGGAAAGCCGCGGTATAGTCCTGCCGCCATCAGAGGAACGCAGGGTCATAATGCGGACCGTGCTGCCTATACCCGCGTCAAGGGATTTTGCCAGCTCTTCGCCCAAGAGCACCTCGTTATCGGCTTCAAGTTTTGCCTCCCCGTCTATAACCTGAAGGTATTTGCGGCTCCCCTCATCTTCCCAAAAAGCAGGATCCACAGCCCGTATAGTGGCTCCGATTTTTCCCTTCTTCCCGACTATAAGGCCCAGTCCGTGCCGTTCCGGCCAAATGCCCCGTACCCCCTGGTATTCCTTCAAAAGCGGTACAATGTCTTCCAGGTTGTCCTTGTCCATAAAATTGTATACCTGTATATGACCGGTTCCCAATTCCAGATACCTGTCGGTAATGCCCTGTATCATGCCGTCGGCCACGATAAGGGTAACAATGATAGGCACAAGGCTCAGGGCAATACCGGCGGACGCGCCCCGGAGGTACCGGCCGCCTTCCCGGGCGCGGCCTAGCAGATAACGTAGGGCGATAAAAAAGCCGGCCCGCAGCTTCATGGGCGCTTCCCCCTTAGCAGGGTATCTTCCAGGAGAATGCCGTTTTCCAGTGTATAATGAAAATGAGCCCGCGAGGCAACCTTTTCGTCATGGGTTACCACAATGAGGGTCTTGCCCCATTTTTCCGCGCCCGCATAGAGTATCTCCGTTACCAGGCCGCTGTTTTGGGGGTCCAGGTTGCCTGTCGGCTCGTCGGCGAGGATCATATCGGGATCATTAACCATAGCCCTGGCAACCGCGACCCGCTGCCGCTCACCGCCTGAAAGCTCTGACGGGTAGTGGTGAAGGCGGCCGTCCAGTCTGACATCGGAAAGGAGGAACCGGGCCTTTTCCAGTGCGTCCTTTTTCTTCATACCCGCCATATAGGCCGGCAGCATTACATTTTCAAGGGAGGTAAAATCTTTCAGTAAATAATGAAACTGAAAGATAAAACCTACACGGCTGCGCCGGTAGAGGGTAAGTCCGCTTTCAGGAAGGCCGGTGATATCTATATCCCCTACCTTAACCGATCCCGAATCGGCATGATCGAGGCCGCCGATAATATTGAGAAGCGTACTCTTTCCGCTGCCGCTTTGACCGCTCACCGCAAGGGATGTACCCTGCTTTACGGCAAAACTTACCCCTTGCAGGATATGCAGGGTTTCAGCGCCGGAAAGATAGGTTTTGACGAGCTTGTCTACCCGCACCAATCCCCCTTCCCCCGCGTCTTTTGCGGGAAGGGAATTTTGGAAATCACTCATAACGTAAAACCTCCGCCGGCCTTGTCCGGGACACCTTGAACGAAGCTATTGCGGCTGCGAGCAGGGATGATAAAAATCCGAACATAAATATCAGAAAGGCTTCCACGGGGATAACCCTGGAGGGAATTTCCTTGATGTAAAAAATTCTGGGGGAAAAGATGGCAAATTCCCCCGCGCCTTCATATCCTGAAAAAAAACCGGAGATCGTATTGATAACAGCGATAAAAAAATTGACAACCGTTTCAAGCGCGGTAAAGAAAGACGCGATATTTGACGCTACAAGGAGGCCCAGGATCATGCCTATCCCCGCGCCGAGAATACCGGTAATAAAGCCGTCCCAGATAAACACAAGTTGTACCGCCCAATCCGCCGCACCCAAGGCCCGCATAAGCCCTATCTCTTCGCGGCGTTCCAGAATATTCCTCCGCTGTCCCTGAAAGATATTAAGCCCTACCACAATAAAGATAAGGCCCACAAGGACAAACATGAGGAGTTTCTCCGTCCGCAGCGCGCCGAAAAAAGCCCGGTTATAATTACGCCAGGAATTGAAAACCGGTACTCCGGTTTCCCCGGCGGCGTATCTTTCTTCCAACAGCCGTTTAATCCGGGCAATGATCTGCTCATCATTCCAGCGGTTCCTCAGCTTGACGCCTAAATACTCCTTTCCCTCTTCCCCTTCCAGCGACGCCGCGGTTTCAATGTTGATAAAACCCCAACTCATATCGTACTCGTAAAAACCGGAACGGTAAATACCGGCTACGGTAAAAAGGGAATCGTCCGCTTCATTTTCAGAATCGTCCCCCAAGAACAGGCCCGATACCGAAATCAGCGTAATCTCATCGCCGACATCCGCATACAGCCGCCGCGCCAGTTCCCTCCCCAGCACTATGGAACGCTTGCCTTCTACAGAAAAAGCGCCGCCTTCAATTTCCAGCTTGGCGGCAAAACCTGTATCCTCTTTCATAACATCCGGGGGAAGGCCCCTGATTACCGCCCCCTGCTGGCCTCCGCGTTTTCCCCTCAGTATTCCCTGAAATTCGCGGAAGGGGATAGCCGCCGAAACCCCCGGTATATTCTTCAGTTCCCGCGTCAATTCCCTGCCCTGTGCGTCCTGCCGAAAATCATCCGACCTGATATGGAAAGAGGATATTTCCAGGATGCTTTCTATGAATCCAAGCTGAAAGCCGTTCATCACCGCTATAATCACGGTAAGCGCCAGCACTCCGGTAACTATCCCCAAAACCGCAAAAACAGGGGAAGGCGAATTGCGCCGGCTCCGCGAAATATAGCGGAGCGCGACAAAACTTATCCACCGTACCGGTTTTTTCGCCTGTATATTCTTCATCTGTTCCTACCCCCTGCTCCCGTCCGTATAGGTTCTTCCGAAACCTTCCGCCCGTCCTCCCAGACAGCCTGAAGGACCGGCCTGCCGTTCATATACAGTACCTCCACTTCCCTGCCGCCCTCGCGGCGTACCTCTCTATTTATAGTACCATTTTTGTAGTTCCGTTCCAGGATACGATCCCCCTCCGCATTATAGCTGTATTCGGTATGTTCCTCATCCCCGCCGCTTTTCCGTACTACAGCCATTAGGCGGTCAAGCGACCAAGTATTTTTGATCTCCAGACTGATCTTGCCGCTTTCGTCTTCATGCGTTTCGGTTAATACCCTGCCCCGGTTGTCGGTGGTATACTTTACCCGCGAACCTGCCTTGATAGGCCCGGTTCCCGCGGCCGGCGCGGAAAAGACAGCCGGTTCGGATGGAACAGTCGAATCGGCCTGAGCGGATACGGCGCCTGTCAGACCTTCAGGCTGCTGTATACCGGGGCTGAGGAAGGGGAAACGTATCCTCACCAGGTAATCGTCTTCCACCCTATCCTGATGGTATACCCTTTCCACAGCCCTCAGCGATGAGGACCGGGTATACCGGTAATAATCGGTAAGGATATCCTCCCAGCCGTCCCTCCGCCTGTCGGTATTTTCGGTTCTTTCCGGCGGGGCGGCTTCTTCAAGGTTTACCGGGCCGGAATCAGCTTCCGCCGTATCTTGCCGCACATACGGATTCTCCCTTTCGGCGCCCAGACTTTCGGCTTCCTCCCCTGCCGGAATTTCCTGTGTAGGGGCGGGGGTCTTGGTATCTTCAGGCGGCAGGCTCCTTTTAAGCCTTGTTTCGGCCCTGATAAGTACGCCCTTATTATAAATATAGCGGGTGAGGTAATCATCCCCGTCCGCGCCTATCCGGTGTTCCTCGGTTATAAGGCTGTCCCCGCCGTAAAGTTCGATAAGGGTGCTTGTGCCGGAAGGGAGGCTTGTATCATCGCTATTCCCGGTATCTTTACCGGCGTTAAGGCTGAACGCGCAAACCATACGGGTTCTTCCCCTGTTGTCAATAAAGAGCCACTGCCGCCTCGCTCCTCTGCCCTTTTCGTAGAGCGTGCGGCGTTCAATGCGGTATGCGGAACTATAGTATTGCGCGAGATAGGGGGGGACTTCCCTGACAGGCGGAGTTTCGACCAGAAGCGCGTACGTGTTCCGCAGCGCGTTGGTACGTGAAACAGACTTTTCCAGAGCCATACCGGCGGCGTTGGAGCGGAACCATTCATCGGCAGGGACCATACTGACCAGTACCGTCAAAAACAGTACGGAGAAGAGGCCGTTAGGTAAGGCCGGCAAAATTCTGCGCATATTCATGAGCGTTAAAGGTTTGTATATTCCCGTATTTCTCCCCGTCGCAGGTAAAGACCACCCCCAGCCGGAGTTCCTCGGCCAGGGAAAAGACAATACCGCCGCGCGCGCTGGAATCGCATTTGGTAAGGATAACACCGTCAAGGGAAACCGCGCTGTGGAATATCTCCGCCTGGGCAAGCGCGTTACGTCCGGTCGTCGCGTCGAGTACCAGCCATTTGTAGTAAGGAACGCCGGCCGCCCTGGAGCTTACCACACGGTCTATCTTTTTAAGTTCCTCCACAAGACTTGCCTTGGTGTGCATACGGCCCGCGGTATCGGCAATGATGAGGTCCCCGCCGCCTGCCTGGGCTGCTTCCACCGCGTCGTAGACTACCGCCGCGGGATCGCCTCCGTGTTTGTGCGCCACAACACGGATACCCAGCCGTTCGCCGTGTATTTTAAGCTGGTCGATGGCGGCCGCCCTAAAGGTATCAGCCGCCGCAAGTATGGGCTTTTTCCCCCGGTCGCGGTAATAAGCGGCAAGTTTCGCCGCGCTTGTGGTCTTACCTACGCCGTTCACCCCAAGGAGCAGGACGACCGCAAGACCGGCGTCATTCGGATTGGGCGTGTTGGGAGACGCCGCAATTCCAAGCCTTTCCTCAAGAATGACCGCCAGGGCTTTCCGCACATCTTCAGTCTCGGAGACTTTTTCCCTTTTGCAAACATCACGGAGGGCGTCCACGGCGCTAAAGGCTCCGGCCGCGCCGAAATCGCCTTCCACCAGAAGGTCAGCCAGTTCTTCATAGAAGTCTTCCGAGACAGCCCTGCGGATACCAAAAAAATTCTTTATTCGTTCAGCAAATTTCATGCGCGTTTCACCTTTTTACAACCAAGGGCGCTTTTTCCCCTACGGTTTTCAGATACCTATAGATACGGTAAATATACTCTCCCGCGGCAAGGCCCACGAGGGTCCAGGCGCCGATGCGTACATAGTACCCGGCAAGGGCGGTATCGTACAATGCCGGATCGTACTGATAATTATAGGTCTGTATAAGTGAGTCTGCAATGCCCCCCAACAAAAAGGCCAAGGGCAGGGCTATCCAGGCGCGTCCGTAAGCGCCATACATTTTTGACCGCGCCAGGTTGATTCTATCCTCGTATTCAGACGGCGGAAGGACAGTCTTCAGGTTCAGCTTTTCCTCTGTTTCCGCGGGGGATCCTATTTCAACGACTACACCGGCAGTATCTCCGCCGGGGCTTTCCATATAGATATAGTCTCCCCCCCGGGCAAGGCTTAAACTAAGGGGGGTCTCCCCCATATAGAGCGCGCCCCAGTAGAGCCGTGTCCCTTCTTTACCGGGAACGTCTATCGTCAGATAAGCAAGAGCTTCCGGGCTTAGGTTAATATACAACTCTGTAATTTCGCCCGCGTTAAGTTCCAGCGGCATAGTGAAGGGCGTATAATTTTCAGCATAGATGTCTACCTCCACCTCGCCCGGGGCATACTCAATTATACCGGTATCCACGCGCCCCGCAAAAGAACCGTCCAGGAGTACCGCGGCGCCTTGCGGCTCGCCTTTTACAATAAGAGGGGCGCTTCCGTTACCTGAAACTGCGGCGACAAGCCGCTCGCCAAGCTCGTTCACCGCGGCTTGGTTATCTTCAAGGGAGAAAACGGCAAAATCTTCATACACATAGGAACGGGAATATACTGTATACAGTTTCAATTCCAGGTAGATACGGCCGTGGATTTCGGAGACCGTCCCCGCAAGAAAGGCATCGGCTTTCTCTCTTGTACAGAATCTATACTCGCCGCCGCTTACAGGCGGGGCGGGAAAATTCCCTCCGATATTGCCTTCGGTAAATTTAAACACGGGCCTGCCCTCGATAACGGGCCTGGTACTATTGATCTTCGCAAGCTCTTCTTCCAGCTTCTTAATGGCTTCGTCCGCTGTTTTAAGGGCCTTTTGATAGACGCGCTTAGCATCTCCTCTAAAAACAAGCCTATCCCGTTCCTCCCGTTTTGACGCAAGGTTCTTTGCCGCTGTCTGCCTGTCCTTGGACCAGGCATAGTCTTCGTAGTATGTATATTCCTCCGGCGAACGGGTATGGTTATTTACCTGGTTCAGAGAGGCCGCGAGGCTCCGCGTAAAGACTTCCCGCAGACTCTGCCGTGAAGGGCTTAACCCTGATACATCAAAAGAGGTAATGCAGAGTACCCACTCCGTATTCAAGATAGTTTGGCTTTCCTCTTCCTTCCCGCCGGCAAAGGCGGCGGCGGAAAGGCACAGTAACAAGAAGCAGACCAACGGATAGATAGAATGGAGCGTAGTTGGGTGTTTTAGGCAGGAAAACTTCACCGCCCGCCCTCCGTACCTACACTGTTAGAGGCTTTCCATGCGAAACGGAGGTACTCTTCAATAAAATGATCGATATCCCCATCCATAACAGCCTGTATATTGCCGGTTTCCGTCTTGGTTCGGTAATCCTTTACCATGGTATAAGGCTGAAAAACATAGGAGCGTATCTGATTGCCCCAGGAAATATCCTTCTTTTCTTGGGCAAATTTCTCATTTTCCTTTTCCTTTTCCTGCCGGTAATACTCGTAGAGGCGGGCCTTGAGCATACTCATGGCAATAGAGCGATTTTTAATCTGGCTGCGCTCATTCTGGCAGGCCGCCACAATGCCGGTAGGCAGGTGGGTAAAACGCACGGCGCTGTCGGTTTTGTTGACATGCTGGCCGCCCGCCCCGCCGGAACGGTAGGTGTCTACTCTCAGGTCTTCGGGGCGTATATCAACTTCGATGGAGTCATCGATCACCGGGAAGATATAGGCCGACGCAAAGGATGTATGCCGCCTGGCGTTTGCGTCGAAGGGGGATATCCTCACCAGCCGGTGTACGCCCGACTCGCCTTTGAGGTAGCCGTAGGCATAGTCCCCTTCAATCTTGCAGGTTGCGGACTTAATACCGCCCTCGGCTTCCAGACGGTCTACTTCTTCCACGGAAAAGCCCCGGCGTTCAGCCCAGCGTATGTACATACGGTAGAGCATCTGAGACCAGTCGCAGGCTTCGGTACCGCCTGCCCCTGAATGGATGGTGAGGAAACAACCGTTTTTATCAACCTCGCCTCCCATAAGCTCGTAGATATTCTGCTTTTCAAAACGTTCTTCTAAATTGCGGAGGATTTGTTCAATTTCTTCACATTGAGACTCATCATCGGCCTCTGCCGCCAGTTCAAGGAGTACCGTCAGGTCTTCAATCTCCCCGGCCAGGACCTTCCAAGGTTCATACCGGCTCCTGAGCGCCTTTAACTCGCCCATGAGCTTTTCCGCGCCCGCGGCATCGTTCCAGAAGCCCGCTTCCCCGGATTGAGCTTCCAGTTCCGCTATACGCCCCGCAAAATGAGCGTCTTCAAAGACGCCTCCATATTGTCTGGATTTGGGCATTCAATTCACCCACTGGCGCGCTTAATTCCGATAACAGCATAGAGAACTCCTAGTTATGTAGAGATGTCAAAAACACATAAAATCAACAAACCCGCCGCAAGCACTAAACTTGACCCGCAATTCAAATCATGGTTACCTATCTTTTAGGAAGAATTTAACCACGAAAGGGCACTTTGCTTACTGTCCCGCCGCCTGCGGCCTCTGCCGTGCCGCCGCTCCGCCTGTCTGCCCCGATGGTTTCGATACACCTTGGGGAGAATCCGCCGCTTCACCTCCGCGGGCCACCATACGCCGCCATTTTTTATCCTTCAGGCTGGTAAGTACAAGGGTTCCCTCTACCGGAAACTGGAAAAAACGTATCCTGTCAAACGCATCGGTAGAACGATCCATATCCCGCTTTAAACGTATAAGCGTCTCGGGGCTAACAAAAGCGGATTCCCAGAGCCCGCGCTGAACTTTCTCAAATCCATATTGGGCAAGCAGATCCGCCAGTTCTTTGGCCCGGGATTCCGATCCAGGGTCAAGCGCAATTGATACAAACATAGTTATAGCATACAACTATATAGAAGAATTTGACAAGTATGCAAGGTCAATACGCAGCAATTTTACTTTTAAGGAATTCAACCGCTAAAGGCACGAAAAAGCAAAGTACGCTACTTCCAAGTACCGCGAAAATACCCAAATTTGAAGAATTTTAACCATAAAGTGCACATCAGACCTATGGTCTTGAGGACACGAAGGTTTTGGTGAGAAAACACTCTACGGCCTAAAACATTAATTTTAAACCGCAACTTTTATTCGTGCCGAAGGGGTTTAATACCCAAAAGCCCGCTCACTGGTTCGCGGGGGAGCTTCAGGGCGAGGTAGTTCATTGAGCGTCCTTTGCGCCATTGGCGATTGTTTTCTTTTCGTACATTTCGTGTTTTTCGTGGTTAAAAGTAAAACCGCTGGTCAATACGGCTCTTGTTTTATAAAGATTATACATTAAAAACAGAGAAAGGGCTGCGGTTCACCCCTTCTCTATTATTATCTTATCCCTTTCTGCTGTGAAGCTGATTCCGGTTATAGTTGATAAGGCAGCCCGCAAGCACTATTTTCCTTTCATCGTTCGTAAGCTCCGGTGTTTTAAGTTCCAGCTTGGGCGCCTCGTGCTTCCCATTGACGGAAAGAATATAGGCGGTAAGGCTTGGCTCATTGTCCGCTATCTTCCGCCTGACGCCGGGGATAAATATATAATCCCCCTTCTTAAAGGGTTCCCCTTCAACGGTGAAGGGCAGGATCCCCCAGTTAATAAGATTACTGCGGTAACGCTTGGTGGCGTATTCATGGGCAAAGTTAGCCGCGCCGCCCAGTACACGCTGGCAGGAAGCAGCCTGCTCACGGGCGCTGCCGTCGCCGGGTTTGTTCGCAAAGACGGCCGAGGCTATCTGGAGGTCCGCAAGTCCAAGCCCCTCGCAGCCGGCTATGCCGTGTATCTTTTCAAGGATAGCGGGAAGCTCCGGCAGTTCCCTTTCAGCCCCCGCATGATCGGATTTAAGCCGTTCACCCTCGGCCCGCCGCACGGTTTTGGCTAGGTTTACATATTCAGGGTCCTTACGGGAAAGGGTGAACTCGGCAAGGCCGATTGGGTTTGAACGGAAAGAGGATGTTTCGCCTGAGGGGATGAGTTCATCGGTAGTAGTAATGGGATCGGTGATATACGAAACTACCTTGAGGAGCAGCCTGTCCTCCAGCGCCTCGAATTCCGGCCAATCGACAATATTGGGACCGTATTGAAGTGAGGCGCCCTTATCCGCCTTACCTATGCCGTTGTAGACCCGCGCCTTGTAGGGCCCTTCATCGTAATGATAGGGAATTTTCTTCTCGTTAAGATTCAGCGATTCGGCGGAGCACAGATAACCGCCGTTGAGTGCGGTTGCCGCGACGCTTCGCGCGTCCATAAGGGCTACCGAGGCGATTTGTCCTCCCGAAGGTTTTGAGCCTTCGCGGTTGGGGAAATTCCTGGTAGTATGCCGTATCGAAAGACCGTTGTTGGCGGGTACATCCCCCGCGCCGAAGCAGGGGCCGCAGAAAGCGGTACGGATAACCGCGCCGTTTGCAATAAGGCTTGCAACCGCGCCGTTCCTGGAGAGTTCCAGAAATACCGGCTGGGAACCCGGATAGATCGAGAGGGAGAAGGCTTTATTGCCTTCCTGCGTTTTGACAGCCTTGCTTGCAAGTATGGCGGAAGCGGCCATGATATTATCATAGGTCCCGCCCGCACAACCTGCGATAATACCCTGATCTATACGGACGCGGCCTTGCCCGTCAACCTTATCGACAAGGTTCAGCTTGATATTGGGATTCTCCAGCAGGTTCTCCGCGTTCTTTTCAACTTCGCGCAGTACGTCTTTAGGATTCGCCAAGACCGTGTCGATCTCGTAAACATTGCTGGGATGGAAGGGCATTGCGATCATAGGCTTGATAGCGGAGAGGTCTACATCGATAAGGCCGTCGTAGTAGGCTGCGCCGGCAGGGTTGAGCTGCCTGTAGTCGCCCGCACGTCCATGCTGGGTGAGGAATTCCTTGACGGTATCGTCTGTCTGCCAGATTGAGGACCAACAGGTAGTCTCGGTAGTCATAACATCAATGCCCGCACGGAAGTCCATAGGAAGCGCCGCAATGCCGCCGCCTACGAATTCAAGCGCCGCATTCTTGACAAAACCGTTCTTGAAAACAGCGCCGATTATAGCAAGGGCTACATCCTGGGGGCCGGCGCCGTTTCGGACCTTACCGCTCAGGCGCACGGCTATAACTTTAGGATAAGCCATGTCGTAGGTTTGCCGGAGCAACTGTTTGACAAGCTCCCCGCCGCCCTCTCCTACCCCCATAGTCCCCAGTGCGCCGTAACGGGTATGGCTGTCGCTGCCCAGTATCATCTTACCGCAGCCTGCATGGGCTTCGCGTATGTAGGAGTGTATCACAGCGAGGTGCGGAGGCACATAGACGCCGCCGTAGCGTTTGGCCGCGGAAAGGCCGAACACATGGTCATCCTCGTTGATAGTACCGCCCACCGCGCACAGCGAATTATGGCAGTTGGTAAGAATATAGGGAATAGGGAATTCTTCAAGACCGCTTACCTTGGCAGTCTGTACGATGTTGACAAAGGTTATATCGTGGCTGGTCATAGCATCGAAGTTAAGGTGCAGCGCGCTCCCCGCCGGGCTTCCGCCTTCCGCGATAGGGCCGGTATTGTGGGCGGCAAGTATACCGTAGGTTATGGCGCCCCGTCTTGCCGCATCCTTTCCCCGCGGACAAAGTTCCGCTATCCTTCCTTTATTTTCCGGCGTATCTTCCAGCACCTCATTGCCGTTTATAAGATACACCCCATTCCCGTTAAGTGTTATCATTCTTTCCCTCTCTAATATTAAGTATACCCCCTTATTTGATACAGGGCAATATGATAATAAGGATCCCGATCAACCACCCCCGCGGCAAGCACTATTCTTGACCCATAAATTTTCCGGTTTTCCGAAAACTATGATATAATGAATAATTGCTTGGGAGGGCACTATGTCTGGAGGGGAAAATTTCAATATAGCGGAAGAATTCGCCAATGTGGATTTCAACGAGGCACGGTTGGAAAAGCGGTCGCGCTATAGAAAAACTTCAGGAGCGGGATATGGAGAAAACCAAGACGCCGATCTTGATGTATTCGGTTATCGCGGTGTTTATTATGAATCTGACCTATATAGCGCGGGTAAATCCCGAACTGCCGTGCACGATACTGTTTGACGAATAGGAATGGAAAGTGTTGTATTGTGTAACGAACAGAATGAAGGAAGCGCCTAAAAAACCGTACACGATAAAGGAAGCGGTGGAGCATATAGGCAATCTCGGCGGCCCCCGGCGCGCGCCCAGTGACGGTCCGCCCGGTGTAAAAACAGTTTGGCGCGGTCTACAGAAATTCTACACCCTCTACGACTATAGGGAAATGTTCGATTTTATGGGTCAAGTTTAGCGCTCTGCGGCGGGCTTGGTTGATTTTGTTCGTAACTTGCATCCGAAACTGGTTGTGCCATCCCTGCCGGTCTTCATAGATTTTCCGTATCCGTCCTTCCATCACCCAGGAGTTTGTTGCGCTTCGCGCATAAAATGGTATAAATATTCATAAATATGAATGCGAACCGGAGGTTCGATATACCTTACAAACTCCGAATACTCGAAGAGTACAGCATGCCCATTGAT
>JAISQR010000217.1 GCA_031274035.1 Treponema sp.
TCAATGGGCATGCTGTACTCTTCGAGTATTCGGAGTTTGCAAGGTATAATCGAACCTCCGGTTCGCATTCATATTTATGAATATTTATACCATTTTATGCGCGAAGCGCAACAAACTCCTAGTCAACAGCGGCTTGACAAAACCGTCTGGAATATTAAATATAAACCACGTAAATCTTTATGTTGCACCTTGTGAGGTATATTCTTATGAAAAAAACAGACGATGCCGAAAAATTGGCTAAATCTGTAAAACGTCTTCTGTTAATAATTTTTCTGGTATTGGCGCCGGTATTTCAGGCGGCAGCCCAGGAAAGCACGGAAGCCGCCGGGGCATCAGAGCCGCTTACCGAAACTATGGCGCATCTTGTACTGCAAATAGGGATCATCCTCTTTGCGGTACGTGTAGGCGGCGGTCTGGTAAAAAAGCTGGGTATTCCCTCGGTATTGGGGGAGCTTTTAGCCGGCGCGGCCATAGGGCCCTATGCGTTGGGCGGGCTCTGGTTTCCGGGTTTTCCCCAGGGTCTCTTTCCGCTGGGCGGCGGTTCTCTCGCGGTCAGCACCGAACTCTACTCGTTTGCTGCGGTAGCTTCCATCATCCTGCTCTTTGCTTCGGGCCTGGAAACCGACCTGGGGCTCTTCCTCCGCTATTCGGCGGCCGGGGGCGTCATCGGCATCGGAGGGGCGGCTTTTTCCTTTGCCGCGGGCGCCCTTACGGGGGCCTTGCTGCTCGGCGCGCCGTTTATGGACCCGCGCTGCCTCTTTCTCGGCATACTTTCCACAGCTACCTCTGTCGGTATTACCGCCCGTATCCTTTCAGACCAGAAGAAGATGGATTCTCCCGAAGGGGTAACGATACTGGCGGCGGCGGTATTCGATGATGTTCTGGGGATCATAGCCCTGGCCGTGGTGCTGGGTATCGTCTCGTTTCTTACCGGAAATGCCGCCGGAACTACCCTCAACACCGGTACAATACTCGGGATTGCGGGAAAAGCGCTGGGTATATGGCTTGGCTTTACCGCATTGGGGCTTATCTTTTCAAGAAAAATTGCAATATTCCTTAAATTGTTTAATTCAACCTTCGATTTCTCTATTTTAGCCCTGGGATTGGCCCTGATCCTGGCGGGAATCTTTGAAAAACAGGGCCTTGCCATGATCATAGGGGCCTATATTGCGGGCCTGTCCCTCTCTAAAACGGATATCGCCGCCGTCGTTCAGGAACGTATACACGGGCTTTATGAATTCTTTGTACCTCTGTTCTTTGCGGTGATGGGCATGATGGTAAATATAAAAGAGATATTTTCAGGGCCGGTACTCATCTTCGGCGCCGTCTATACGCTTTCGGCAATAGCAGCCAAGATCGTAGGCTGCGGCGGTCCCAGTCTGCTTCTTGGTTTTAACCTTCGGGGCTGTATCCGTATAGGAACAGGCATGATCCCCCGCGGCGAGGTAGCCCTTATCATCGCGGGTATAGGCCTTGCGTCGGGCATACTTGACCAGCAGCTTTTCGGCGTGATCATCCTTATGACCCTTATCACTACCTTGGGTGCGCCCCCCCTCCTCAGCGCCGCCCTCAAATTTCCCGGTTCGGGAACTAGAAAGCCTGTTAAGGACGATAACTCCGCAAGCATGGTCTGGGAATTCAATTCGGACGAAATAGCCGATCTTGTAATCGATACGCTCCTCAATAATCTTAAAAACGAAGGCTTTTATGTGCAGATGATGAATATAGACGAGGGGCTTTCCCAGGCGCGGAAGGATGACATAGCGCTGTCAATTACTGAAGAGGAGAGCAAGGTAACAATCGTCACATCCCATGTTGATATGCCTTTTGTAAAAACCGCCGTATACGAGGTTCTTCTTGACCTGTATGAAGTCGTTCAGAAGCTCAAGGATTCCTCCGACCCCCAGTCTATGAAGCTGGATCTGCTGGACAAAAACGGCAGAACTAGGGAGGATCTGCTTTCTCTGATAAAGGCTGAAAGCATCATCCTGAACCTGCAAGGGAATACCAAGGAAGAGGTGATAACGGAACTGGTAGACCTGCTTGCCCTTCAGGGTAAACTGGAAAATCGGGACTTGACCCTTGCCGCTGTTATGCAGCGGGAACAGACCATGAGTACCGGTATGCAGCAGGGCATAGCCCTGCCCCACGGCAAGACCGACGGGGTTTCGGCAATGGCGGTTGCTGTGGGTATCAAGAAAGACGGCATAGATTTTGACGCGGTGGACGGAGAAAAGTCGCGGCTCTTTATCCTTGTAGTCTCGCCCCGAAAGGTTTCAGGGCCGCACATACAGTTCCTTGCGGCCATAGGCACGGTACTAAAGGACGAGACTGTCCGCGAGCAGGTGATAAACGCGTCTTCGCCGGAAAAGGCGGCTGAATTGCTGCGGAAGGAAAGGTGATACAAAACGCGCCGGTGTAAAGGCTCGCGGCGCCTTGTTTATGCCAAATAAATAGATAAGTAACTACTCAGGACTGATGCGGGGATAGCGCCGCCGCTACCACGGCGCAATTGGCGGAATGGAGGGGCCGCCTCGAAATGAGCCGATTGGAGCGAAAGGAGCGGAGCCCTGTGAGGGACCCTGCGGGTCCCCAAGTACTTGAGAACAAAGAGAATATATGAAATATCGCATATACCTGAGTAGTTACACAGGTAAAGAATTTCAACCGCCATTCCCGGAAATTAAAAGTAAATGCTATTATCCTGTTCCATCTATAAGAACACCATTTACAGAATACTATAAAGCGGATATTATAGGAGGTAACAATTACCAACCCCGCAAGCGGCGGGGTTGGTGTTCTGGTAAGGTATTTGACTCAGGGTACATACCCTTAGTACCGCCGAAAGGCAGGCTCTTGGGTATGTACTCTTCGCAAAACAATTAATCTACTAAGCGAGGCTTAAATTATGGAGAAAAGGCACATTGATTCCCTGGGCATTGATGTTTCATTATTGGGTTTTGGCTGTATGCGCCTGCCTATAGTGGGAGATCAAAAGAACAAGATCGATTATCCTCTGGCGGAAAAGATGATCGATAGAGCGGTAAAAGCCGGGGTAAATTATTTTGACACTGCCTGGCCCTATCACGAGCAGATGAGCGAAGTCTTTGTAGGCGACACACTGTCAAAGTATCCGCGCCAAAATTATTTTCTTGCAAGCAAGATGCCTACATGGGAAGCGGTACAGGCCGAGTCGGATGTGGAGCGGATATTCAACGAGCAGCTCCGAAAATGTAAAACCGATTACTTCGATTTTTACCTGGTTCACGCCCTTGAGCGCGGCCACATGGATCGCTTTCTTAAATTCGATATGTACAATAAGCTAAAGGCAAAAAAGGCGGAAGGCAAGATACGCCGCCTTGGTTTTTCTTTCCACGATAATGTTGAACTGCTAGAAGAACTTGTTAAGGGGTATGAGTGGGATTTTGCCCAGATTCAGCTTAACTACATTGATTGGGATACACTCAACGCTCAAGGGCTCTACGATCTTCTAACGGAAAAACAGATACCGGTTATTGTAATGGAGCCGGTACGCGGCGGAGCGCTTGCCGCGCTCAACGAAAAATCCACGGCCATACTCAAAAACGCCGATCCTTCGGCAAGCGCAGCTTCCTGGGCCATGCGCTTTGCCGCATCCCTTCCCAACGTTATGACCGTTTTAAGCGGTATGAGCAGTCTTGAACAGGTAGACGATAATATCAAAACCCTGTCTAATTTTAAACCTTTAAGCGAAGCCGAGCGGAAGATACTAAACGAAGCGGCCGCGGCTTTCCGTGCTTCAGGCACTATTCCCTGTACCGGTTGCCGTTACTGTATGGACTGCCCTTCCGGCGTCGATATTCCCCGTATATTCAGCCATTACAATCACTATCAAACATCCAGGAGCCGCGACCAGTTCGACGGCTATTACCGTTCCCTTACCGACAGGCAAAAGGCGGATAAGTGCATAAGCTGCGGTAAGTGCGTCAAGCTCTGCCCCCAAGGCATTAGCGTTCCTAAATACATGAAAGAAATTGCCGTATTTGCGGCAAGTTAAATTTTTATTAAGGAGGGGGAGCGCGTTTATTTAAGGAAAGAGGTATAAAAGAGGGAACGGAAGCCTGTTTTACGCTGCTCCCCCTCGCTCCGAAGGTTTTGGCTGCGCCAAAACGCTTCTCCGCTACCCCCACGCCTTGATCCGCGCCCTTGCTCCCCAATGGAGAAGATATGAACAAAATACTTGAGCGGCTAGGGAAGATAGGGATCATTCCGGTTATAAAGATCGATGATCCGGAAAAAGCCGTTCCGCTGGCAAAAGCCCTTATTGAAGGCGGTATACCCTGCGCGGAAGTTACCTTTAGGACAGCCCAGGGAGAGGAAGCCATACGCCGCATCAGCGCCGAAGTTCCCAACATCTTGCTGGGGGCCGGAACGGTTCTTACGACAGCCCAGGTCGAAAAGGCCGTATCCGCGGGGGCGGCCTTTATCGTCAGTCCGGGGTTTAACCCTAAGGTGGTTGCCCATTGCATTGAGCGCGCCGTGCCGGTTACGCCGGGCTGTTCCAACCCCTCCGACATAGAACAGGCTTTGGAGATGGGGCTTGATGTTGTAAAATTTTTTCCCGCCGAACAGACAGGCGGCCTTGACTATATCAAAGCCGTTGCCGCCCCCTACCCAGGTATAAAGTTTATCCCTACAGGCGGCGTCAATGCTTCCAACATTGTAAAGTACACAGCCTACGAGAAGGTGCTTGCCTGCGGCGGGTCCTGGATGGTACAAGCGGATCTTATCAATGCGGGTGATTTTTCCAGGATCACCGCGCTCTGCCGTGAAGCGGTTTTGAGTATGTTGGGGTTTAGTTTTGTCCACATAGGGCTCAACGCGGCAAACGAGGAGGAAGCCCAGGCTGCGGCAAAACTCTTCGAGACGCTCTTCGGCCTTAACGGTAAGGCGGGTGGAAAATCGATCTTTGCGGGCGATAATCTGGAAATAATGAAAAACCCCGGTCCGGGTACCAGGGGGCACATAGGCATAGGAACCTGGAATGTTCCTAAGGCCTATGCTTATCTGGAACGGCAGGGTATTGCTTTTGATCCTGACAGCGTCAGGCTTGATGGTAAGGGCGAGGTGAATTTTGCCTATCTAAAAGACGAGATTCTTGGATTTGCCGTACATATCGTTCAAAAAAAGTAAGGAGCTTATTATGGGAAAGATCATTACCTTTGGGGAAATTATGCTCAGGCTTGCGCCGGAAGGTTACTACCGTTTTACCCAGGCCGCAAGCCTTGGGGCAACCTATGGCGGCGGGGAGGCCAATGTTGCCGTCTCGCTTGCCAACTTCGGCCTTCCGGCCTGTTTTGTTACCAAGCTCCCCGCGCACGATATTGGGCAGGCCGCGGTGAACAAGCTCCGCGAATTCGGCGTGGATACCTCCCATATTACCCGCGGCGGCAGCCGTATCGGAATATACTTTCTGGAAAAAGGCGCTTCACAGCGGGCCTCAAAGGTGATCTACGATCGCGCCCATTCCGCCATTGCCGAGGCCTCCCCCGCCGACTTTGACTGGAACGGTATCTTCGACGGCGCTTCCTGGTTTCACTTTACCGGCATTACGCCGGCTATCAGTAGTAACGCGGCCGCGATTACCCTTGAGGCTTGTAAGGCGGCCAGGGCCGGAGGGCTTACCGTTTCCTGCGACCTTAACTACCGGAAGAATCTTTGGACGCGGGAAAAAGCCGGCGAGATTATGGCCGGTCTTATGCCCTATGTGGATGTCTGTATAGCCAACGAGGAAGACGCCGCGGATGTCTTTGGCATACGCGCGCGGGATACCGATGCGGGCAGCGGTAAGATAAACCACGAAGGCTATAAGGAAGTTGCCGGGGGCCTTGTCGATAGATTCAGGTTTAAGAAGGTTGCCATTACGCTGCGGGAATCGGTCTCCGCCAACGACAATAACTGGGCCGCCATGCTCTACGACGGCGGTGAATTCTACTTCTCCAAAAGATACGCGGTGCATATCGTGGATCGGGTAGGCGGCGGGGACAGCTTCGGTGCGGGGCTTATCTACGGCTTTACCCAAGGGCTCCCTCCCCAGGAAAGCCTTGAGTTTGCGGTTGCGGCTTCCTGCCTTAAACACAGCATAGAAGGGGACTTCAACATGGTCTCGGTAGACGAGGTAAAGAAGCTGGCCGGAGGAGACGCTTCGGGAAGGGTGCAGCGCTAAGAGCCGCGGACACTTCGTGTCCGATTGCACTTGTGGAATTTTTGCATAAATATGCAAAAATTCCACAAAGTCCCACAGGCTCCTAGCAGTGCCCGCCTATGATGTCACCCCTGCGTTTGTATTTTACCGGTAAGACGTTTGAGCTTTTTTTGTCGGCTGCTATAAGTCGGCGAGCGGGCGAATTCCCTCCGCCCGGCGGGTTTATGCGATAGGGCTATGCGAGGGCTTGAAATATTTTATCGATTTTTGTAGAATATTTTTCTTAATGGAAAGAGGGTCTATGAACAATATCCTTGGTTTAATAAAATTCCATAATTCTTCCCTGAACCGTGCCGATTTGGTACGGTATTTGCTCTCTCTCTCTCATAATACTCACCGCCATCTTTTACCGTCCATAGTTTATTCTCCGCTGATAAGCGGGTACTCAATAAGGGGCCTGATATTCTCGCGAATACCGGGCTTTTTTTATCGAACCGCATTTCAGGAGGTCATAATGAGAAAAATGCGGTCCACGGTACTGTCTGTTGCGATACTCCTGACGATTCTGTTTTTCGCGGTCTATCCCAGTCCCGCTTATTTTTTACAGCAAAGGCAGTGGAAGAATGCAAGCATATTCTGATCAATACCGTGATGAATTACTGAACAATGTGCTTCCCTTTTGGCTTACACATTC
>JAISQR010000257.1 GCA_031274035.1 Treponema sp.
CGTAGTCCCCCCGAACAAAAACGGATGGGCCTTAAAACGGTCAACGATTTCTGCAAACCCCGACTCTTCTCCCGCGGGTTTTTTTGTCTTGAAAGCCATGGACACCTCTCAGATTGATAAACCCATCATGATTGAAAAAGGAAGATTTGTCCAGAACCTTATGCACAAACAATGTTTATCCCCGCTTCCTGATAATCCCGCAGCAGTTCCGGGGATAATTTTGAATCGGTAATGATACCCGAAACGTCATGAACCGTACAATAAGCGATAAGGGAATGCCGGTAAAACTTTTCTGAATGCACGAGGATAATGGACTGATCCGATCGTTCTATGAGGAGTTCATTGTACCGGACCGATTCAACATCCATCGCCATGATCCCGTCGGTCATGTTTAACGCATCGGCGCCGATAAAACAGATATCAAAGTGTAAGGTACGGATCATTTTTTCACAGAGAAAACCGCAAAAATCCCGGCTTTCAGGACGGTATAGGCCGCCTACAATCGTTACCCTGCAGATTGGCGTCAAAATTTCCAGATTTGCCAGCGAATTGGTAAAAACCGAGATGTCCGATATTTCTCCCTTTCGAATGCGCGCGGCCAGGGCCATGGCAAAATGCTTAACAGTTGTTCCCGATTCCAAAAATATATTCTGGTTGTTTTTTACTAATTGGCAGGCATTCCGCGCGATAGCTTCTTTTTCGGCGTTATATTCGGTGTCAAGGGCGGTAAAGGAATAGGTTGTCGTTATTGCCGGGACATAACGGATACCGCCATGGATACGCATAACCCGGCGTTCTTTTTCAAGTTGGGCGCATACCCTCCGTGCCGAGGGCAGGGAAATCCCATGCATATCCGCAATTTCGGCAACTGAAAGTTTTCCTTTTTTTTCAAGGTATTCAAGTAATTGAACCTTGCGGGTCTCGATTTTTCCCATTTCTTTTCCTGCTTTTCATGACATACCGGAGCTACAACAGTATAAACCGTATATTCGATCATTTCAATTTGCCCCATATAATATGACAAAAATGATAAAATACCGCTTATATTTTTTTGATAATATTCTTATTGACAGTTATTATGAACGAATGTATAATGTATCCAATAAAAACGCTTAATACGGTCGTTTTTGAAGGAAATTGGTATGGGAAAAAGCCAGATTGTGATAAGTTGCGCGAGTTCGATAGCTACATCCACGGTTGTAGCCATGGAAGTAAGGGAATTATTGGAAAAACACGGGTTGGATGCCAATATCACCCAATGTTCCTTTGCCGAGCTTGATTCCAGGGTTGAAATGCTGTCGCCCGATTTAATTCTGGTAACCGGTCCCGTGAAACAATACGGCGATATCCCTGTTATTGTGGCCATGCCCCTTTTGACCGGGATTAATAAGGAAGCATTACAGAATAAAATTATCGATACCATTAAATCGATACAAAAATAATACTTACGAGGAGAGCGGTTATGGAAAATGTACTTGGAGCGGTAAACAAGGTTCTGCAGGGTCTACTCAACTTGAACTCGGCTGTCTTGATCCCCTTTTTGCTTCTGATACTGGCGGTGATCATGGGTGAAAAGATCAGCCGCGCCATAAGGTCCGCATTGGTAGTGGGAGTCGGATTTGTCGGCATCGGGGTTTTGATAAATCTCTTTTTTACGGAACTTGCGCCGGTGGCCGAGGCAATGGTTCTGCGGTGGGGATTGAATCTTAATATAATCGATGTGGGATGGGGTCCCTTTATGGGCGCTATCTGGGCTTCCAAACCGGCGCTTGTTATGCTTCCGCTGTTTTTTCTTCTTAACTTTCTTCTGCTCTTCATCAAATATACCAATACCCTGGATATAGATATATGGAACTATGCGTTGTGTTTTTATGCAGGGCAGCTCACATACGTTGCTACCGGTAACAATATGGTCTTATGCCTGATAGCTTTCACCGTTTCGGTGTTGATCACCTTAAAACTGGCTGATTTAACCGCGCCGACTATGCAGAAATATTTTCCCGGGTTAGAGGGAATTTCATTTCCCCATACGGTTTCACTTGCGTTTACCCCGATTGGATATGTTCTGGCAAAACTGCTTGACAAAATCCCCGTGATAAAGAATCTGGACGCCGATCCGGAAGCGATTCGGAAAAAATTTGGTGTTGTCGGTGAACCGGTCTTTATGGGATTTGTAATTGGTTTTATTGTCGGCATCGCCGCCGGGATAGAAATAAGCGCTATTCTCTATCTTAGCATAACAATGGCGGGGGTTATGCTGCTCCTTCCCAGAATGGTAGCTATTTTAGTGGAAGGCCTTACCCCCCTAACCGGTGCTATCCGCAACCGGCTGCAAAAATGGATGCCGAATAGGACCATCAATATAGGACTCGACACAGCGGTTCTAATTGGTAATCCCTCTACCCTTGCCGCCGGTATCATACTTATTCCGCTGGCGTTAGTACTTGCCGCGGTACTTCCCTATAACCGGGTGGTCCCTTTTGCCGATCTATCCAGCATTACCTTCGCCATCTGCATGATCACGCCCTTTGTAAAGGGTAATGTTGTAAAACTATTCATCATCGGTGTTTTTATTATTGCATTCGTTATGCTTCCGCTTTCCACCATCGTTGCTCCTGAAATTACACAGGTAGTCAGAGAGGCGAATATGTTCGATGTTCCCGAAAGCTTTGGCAGTGCTACAACGGTGACATCGTTCCTTGACGGAGCAAACCCAATCACCTTTGTTGTCTATAAACTTACATCCCTGTTTGGCGCTGTAAAGTAGCCTAAGGTTTGAACATATTTTAGGAGCAGGACATATGAGTAACTATCCAAACAGCATGGATCTGTCAACAGAAGAGTCTTTAGCAAAAAATGTAATGTTTGGCGGTCCCTGGAGGGGGCCGTTGATAACCCGCGGGGAAGGGGTTTATTGCTACGATAGATCGGGAAAGACCTATTTGGACTGTGAGTCCCAGGCTTGGTCGCTAAACCTGGGGTTTGGTAACAGGGAGGTGATTGACGCAGCTTTTGAGCAGGCCAAATATGTGTATCACATGAAGGGGGGGCTGAATACATTCCCCAGGCTCAGGCTTGTCGAAAAAATACTCTCGTTGCTGCCGAATGTTTTTGACAGGGTATCTTTTGAACCCAGCGGCTCCATCGCCAATGAAGCTGCAATGAAAATCGCCATGATAAATATTCCGGAAGCGCGGTATTTTATCAGTTTATATCACGCCTTCCATGGAAATACCCTGGCTACCGCTGCGGCCGGCTGGCATGCAACAAAGGCACAGGGGCACTATGGCGGCGGCAAAAAATACATGGCCTTTATGCAAAATTTTGTGAAGGTTCCCAATCCATACTGTTACCGCTGTGTTTTTAATAAAAAATTTGGTACCTGCGATTTTCTTTGCGCTGAGCAGTTACGCACTACGATATGTCTTGGGGTCGCCGGTCCGGTCGCCGCGGTTATTCTGGAACCCGTACAGGGAAGCGGCGGGCAAATTCCATGTCCCCCGGGCTATCTGGAACGGGTTCGTGAAATATGCGATGAATTTGAAACCCTGCTGATCTTTGATGAAATGCAATGCGCCTTTGGCCGGATGGGAACTATGTTTGCATCTGAATATTACGGTGTAGTACCGGATATCTTTACGATAGGAAAAGCTTTGGCCAACGGGTTTCCTATTTCCGGAACCGTCATCCAATCAAAATTAAAGGGCTTTCAAGACGGAAACGACGATAATTTTACGTTCTGTAACAATCCCATGTCACAGGCCGCGGCTATCAAAACAATTGAAATAATAATCCGGGAAAAATTACCCGAAAACGCCAAAACCATGGGTGCAATTTTAACATCAGGGTTAAAAACATTACAGGAAAAATATCCTGTGATGGGAGATGTACGCGGACCCGGCCTCCACATCGGTGTTGAAATAGTAAAAGATCCGGTTACCAAGGAAGCTGCGCCGGAATTGGCTTCCCGTATCTATAATAAAGCTCTGGAAAACGGTCTAATAATGGGATTGGGCGGATCTTCTCCCCAGGTAATCAAGATTAAGCCGCCAATCATCATTAATAAGGGACAATGTGAAGAATTTCTTGGAAAATTTGAGAAATCCATAAAAGAAGCGGTAAATGCGGGGACCCCCTGACCACCGCCGTAATGCCTCACCATAAATTCTAACCCTAGCGTCCCGTTGCCTCACTATAAAAATCATAATTTTTTACTCATTTTTTCTCCTGGATTTTTTCCGGTAATAATACTATATAATATATTATAGCATACTATTGACAATGTGTCAAGTACTTTTATAATAATTTGTAGAATTTTTAGACTTTTTTTAAAAAAAGGAGCTGAAAGGAGCTGAATATGAAGGAAAATTGGGGCGCGGCGTTTATCAATACGGAGTTACGGGAAATATGCAACAACGCCGATGAGGTTGTCCGGAGCATCAAAAACGCCTTTCCCGGGGAAACCAACGAGAGCCTTGCCCGCCGGGCGGGGGTGAGTTTTCAGACGGTTCAGCGCTGGTCGGGCACGGGACGGGCGGACGCGGCGGCCTTGAGGCGGCTTTTGATGTCCTTTCCCACAAAAACGGCGGATAAAAAGGTGTATCTGGATGAGGCAACGCCGAAACAGCTTTATGACCGCTGTGCGGCAGTCGGCTGGGATGTGGTTATAGGTTCCGTATTGACAAAGTAATTTTTGAATAAGCATCTAAGGTTACGGCGCATGGCGTCAATCTCTGTTGACCCCCCTCTTGCAGCCTCTCTAAAAACATTTCAGCCGCCTTGGAAAACACCTGATATTTTTTCCACACAAGATACAGATGTGCTTCAAATCGCGGCTTGAGCGGCCTAAAACAGACGCGGCTGTCCCCGGTCGTATTTACCAGCTTATCCAGACATAAGGCATATCCAACGCCTTCTTCTACCATAATTGCGGCATTATAAATCAGGTTATAGGTCGCCGCAATATTTAGTTTTTCAAAATCATCGCCCAGCCAGCCGGACAATTCACGGTATTCCAACGCCTGTCTTGAACACAGAAGCGGAATATTGCGCAAAGTTTCAGGTCCGATGGATGAAAAAGCGGCCAAGTCGCTGTTCTTTTGCATAAGCAGTCCCCATGTATCGACAGACCTAAGCTGGAGATAATCGTATTTTTTGGTATCCACCGTCCCGATTAAAAGGCCGAAGTCCAGCAAGCCCCTGTCCAGCCGCTCCATAACGCCTTCGGCGTTTCCGCTGAAAAGCTGGTAGCGGATAAGCGGATAATCTTCCCTCATTTTTTTCAC
>JAISQR010000225.1 GCA_031274035.1 Treponema sp.
AAGGCGCGCCGCTGATCGACCGGTATAGATTCGTAACGGGCCATAGCCTGGGCCAGGGTTCTTGATGAATCCATATATAAGGCAAGCCAGTTTTTTATCTTCTCGCTTCCCTGTTCGGCGCTGCTTATGGCGCTGTCCTGTACCAATGTGGTGATTTGGTTTTTTGATAACACCGAAGTAACGGATGTAAGCAGCCCCAGCCCGATAATATTTAGAGCCGTTATAACTACCACTAATTTTATGCCGATCTTCATCAGTTTACCTCCTGCCAAACGATGATATTAAGGCGACACGTTAATTTCATATCTTAAATTCTACAGAAATTTTATAGCTATATTTCATAATTCATTATACTATAAGGAATTATGAAATATTGGATGTTTTGTAGCTATAATATTTGCGGGATTTTAGGTTCATATGTCAAGCCTTTCCAGTAATATTATGTATTGTCTCTATTTTGATTGAAAGTGTCAAGTGTTGTTGTACTGTTGTATTTTTACCTGGGCAACAGCACTTACTTTTTCACGATAAGATACCCTCAAGGAATCCAGCAGGAGGGGAAACATCAGGCGGCCTTGTATGGGGAAATCAAAGAATACTTTGAATACCTTGATGAGCGGCAGACCAAAGAGCTACCCGAGGGCCTGTGGGAAATATGAATGCGAACCGGAGGTTCGATTATACCCTACAAACTCCGAATACTCGAAGAGTACAGCATACCTATTGTGAAAGCGCCTTACCGGTACATAAGGGCTTCTTCGTAGTGGTTTTGATCCAGTTCATTCAAATGATTATCGGGGCCTGCAAGGAAATGCCGTGCGTAAAAGCAGAAATTGCACTTTGAGGGATAGCCGGCTGCCTTAGGAATAAAACCTCTACCGGCGGCAAGATTGAAGAGCGCGTCCGTACCTCCCTGGTACAGAGCCTCGAAGACAGGATACTTCCCCGGCAGGGCGCCCTCTACCAGTTCCGCAAGCGGAATGCGTAAACCGGTGCAGCCCGGCGGGATGAAAAAACCGTCCATGTCAATGTGGAAGTGGTTTGTAGAGAGAAGGCCCCGGCACGGCACGGCATCGAGCAGTTCCTTAACAGGACGGGCGGGAAGGCATTCCTCTTCAATGTTGACGGCTCTTCCGCCCATGCGTATGCCGTATTTACGTGCGGTATCGGCAAGGTAGCTTCTGGCAAGTACGGCTTCCATCTCGGAGCGGCTATGGGAACGCGCAGGGTCCAGGCGGGAAAGCTCTTGGAGGAACTGCTGCTTCCACAGGAAGTAATCCATACCGGTTTCTTCGCAAAGCCGGGTAAGACGCAGCGGAGCGGCGTATGGTATGTATTCGGCATGGAAGGGATCCACCGAAATGCAAAGGGTACTGCCGCCTTCTGCTATGAGCCGTTTGAGTTTATCTCTGGGGCTTTCTTCACCCGCGGACGCCGGTCCCTCGTCTACTCCCGCGTTTTTCCTCTGCATGCTATCGCAGCCGGCCCAGAAGCCGTTCGTTTCGATATATTCAACATGGATACCGGCCTTATTGAGTTCCCGCAGAACGGCAAGCAGTCCCTCAAAATTGAGGAAAGGTTCGCCCCCGCCTATATGCACCGAGCGGCAGCCGCTTCCGCGCAGAAGGCGGCAGACTTCCGCCGCCTGTTCCCGTCCCATATACCCTGGCCGTCTTGACGGGGAGCAACTGTAGAGGCAATGCCTACACGCCGCCGGACAGCTATAATTTACCATAATACCGCCGTGATCCAGGCGGCCTGTTTTCAGCATATTTTTTCCTGCAAAACCGGAATTTCAGATATTTAGAATAATACTATACCTGGGTAAAGTCAATTATACGCGGGGCAGGGCCAACACCTTGTTTAAGTTAAATATAATGATATAAACTACCCCTATACTTACACGAGGGGTAGTATAGATGAGAAAGAAGATATACCGGGTAAAGTTAACCGCGGATGAAAAAAAGCAGTTGGAAGATATCATAAACAAGGGAGTGCATCCGGCGCGGCAAATGATACGGGCCAGCATTTTGCTCCTGCTAAACGAGGAGGACCAGGACGGCAATCCTATCAAAGTACCTGAACAAACCGAGATAGCCCAGCGGTATCAGTGCTCAACGGCTTTGGTATATATCATAAGCAGGCAATACGTAAAAGAAGGGTTGGAACGGGTACTCAAGCGGAAGAAACGGGAAACGCCCCCGGTGCCGGCGAAGGTAACCGGAGAAATAGAGGCCAAAATTATCGCCTTATGCGGTAGTGAGCCGCCTCCCGGGTACAGCCGGTGGACGTTACGGCTGTTGGAAGAAAGAAGCAAGGTTGAATTAGGTATTGATCTGTCATACACCACCATCTGGGGGGTGTTAAAAAAACACACCGCTGAAGCCCCATCACAAGAAATGCCAACGCATACCGCCGCAACAAAATACAGCGTTTACAGCTAACATGGGGGATGTTCTTGAGGTATATCAACGGCCCTATTCCGCCCTTTGCAGCTTACCGTTAAGTAAACGCATGAGGACTAAAGTCCAAGGAAACCTCTTTGGGCAAAGCTCCGCAAACTCCTATCGGGCGCTCCACCTGCTTATCTTAGGATTCTTTACCTGTTCTTCTATAAACTGCTATATAATCAACAAAAGATAATACCGAAATTATAGTAGAAATGATGAACAATACCGTTGCGCTGTTACGGAAGATGGTAAAGAGGGTATTGCCCAGTTCCATACGTTTGATACTAACCGCCAGAAGGGCTACGATTCCGGTGAGCATATAGGTAACAGCTTTGAGCTTGCCGCCCTTGCGCGCTCCCAGAGCAAGGCCCTTTTTCATCATAAGGACGCGGAGGAAGAGTATGCCGAATTCACGGTATAGGACGATGAGGAGCAGCACGACGGGGAGGATGCCGGTTATTACAAAGCAGAGAAAATAGGTAACACGTACCAGGACATCGGCAAAGGGATCGTAGAGTTTGCCGAAATCGCTGACCTCATTACGGCCGCGGGCTATCCTGCCGTCCAGGAGATCGGTGATCTCCGAGATAATAAAAATGAGCCAGAGGACTATGACTGTCCAGGGCGCTTGCAGACCCGGTACTGACGGAAAGAATTCCGGCGCAAGGTACAGGATAAAAAAAATGGGAGACAGGATAACCCGTATGGTGGTTACTTTATCCGCTAAAGTCATTGTTCAAGTATGCGGTTTAAGAGTGAATATGTCAAGTTTGGCTAAGGTCAAAAGACTAAACGGACGGATCAGGGGAAAATATGATAAATATAAGAGGCAGGGGTATTGATAGATCTATTTTTTATACTGTTGCGGTGTATAGTCTTTCTGAAACTTTGTTTTTTCTGGTGATTGCCTGGCTTTATTCCTTTAAAGCCGCCTTTTTTCTGCTGTTCCTTGGAGTGCAGTCTGTCTTTCATCTGATAGTTTATCTGTATCTGAGGAGCCATGCGGCTTTATTTACGATCATTAAAACAGGAGAACAGCTTGGTAAAATAAACCTGGCGAACAGGATCACGCTGCTGCGGATTACCCTGGCGCCTGTCCTGCTGTTTTTGATTCTTGCCCTGAAGAATGAGAAAGTGCTTCCGATTCTGCTGCCGGTTATTGCCTTTACATTTCTTACCGATCTGGCGGATGGGTATGTCTCCAGAACAAGGGGCGAAAGCACCATGATAGGCAGGATACTTGATTCTGCAAGCGATTATCTTCTTTTGGGAATTGTCGCCATCAGCTATTATATTTTTGGCATCCTTCCGCACTGGCTGTTCTGGCTTATGATATTCCGCCTTTCCCTTCACTGTGTTCTGATGCTTGTACTCTACAGGATACGGAAGAAACTGATCCCCGAAACTACCGTTTTTGGCAAGATATTCGTGGCTTCTTCTATGGCGCTTCTTGCTATTGAACTGCTTGGACTTATCTTTTTGCGGCTAAAACCCTATGTTGCCTATATTGAGCTTGCGGCCGGAATTCTTATTGGGCTGTCTATCATTGACAAGTGCCGGTACTTTGCCGCGGCAAGAAAGCAGAAGATGGGGTAGGGGTTTCTACCCTGCCCATTACGGTGCGGAAACGCGGCGGCCGTTACGCTGGTTTCCGTTATCTCCGCATTAGCTTTGAGCGGTTACCGATCCGCTCAAATTTTCCAAATCTGAAATTTCATTCTTCATTTTCTCCTACCCCCAGTCTTCATTTTTCAATAATTCAACAATACCCTCTTGACCGTATTCCTCTGAAACCTTAAATTCCTAACATGAATATATACCGTCCGTTGAGGGAAGGGCTTTTTGTGTACGAAATTCTCCGTATTGTGGTACTTGTAAACCTGTTGACTGTCTTTCTTTCCCGGATGGAGGAGGGGAATCTGTTTCCCTATCTGGTTTATACGGTTCCAAACGCACTTTTCCCCCTTATGGCCCTTTTTATGTGGATCAATATTGAAAGGTACAGACCCTATATCAGCCTCTACGCGGCAGGTAAAATAATAGCGGTAGTTTCCTTTCTTGCATGGTTTATTCTTTCCCTTGATACCATTAAAGCCTTTGTTCCGGCAAGCAGGGCGGAACTGATACTTTTGGGCGGGGCTTTTTTACTTGCTGCGGGGGATATTCTATCCATAGCCGGTGAATGCGTCTTGATTTTTGGATTAAAACGCTTTGATGCGGAAAATAAACGAATTGCTGATATGAGGGCCGGCGTCATAGCGGACTCGAAAGAATACCCGGTTTCGGGACAGGGAGGCGTATAATGCGGATAATTCCGGTGGCAAGTGGAAAAGGCGGGGTGGGGAAATCTCTCATCTCGGCCAATTTAGGAGTGGCCTTTGCCCAGGCAGGGCAGCGCGTTGTACTGGCCGATCTCGATTTGGGGGCTTCAAACCTGCATCTTGTTATAGGACAGCACTCGCCTACCACGGGGATAGGCACCTTCCTCAACGATACACGCTCAGATTTTAACGCGGTCATCGCCGAAACCGATGTACGCGGGCTGCGCTTCATCCCCGGGGATACGGAGATACCGGGAACCGCCAACCTAAAGTCGAGCCAGCTTAAAGCTCTGGTAAAACGCCTGCTGGATTTGGCAAATGATACGGACATTCTCATCTTGGATCTGGGAGCGGGAACCCATCAATCCATACTCGACTTTTTCCTTTTATCGGGTCAGGGAATTGTTGTCAGCGCTCCGGCGGTAACCGCGGTACTTAATGCATACGTCTTCCTTAAAAATACAGTATTCCGTCTGATGTACCTGATCTTTACCAAGGGAACCAATGCCTATACCTATCTGGAAAAGACACGTAAGGATAGATCCGGCACGCATAAGCTCTACATTCCCAAAATGCTCCCCGAGATACAAAGCATAGATCCGGCTTCTTACGAAAAATTTATGAGCCGTATGAACACCTTCCGCCCGCGGCTTATCCTAAACATGATAGACGACCCCAAGGACGCAAATGTAGCCATGAAGATACGGCGCTCTTGCGAGGAATACCTTGATCTCAAGATAGAGCACTTGGGTGTAACGTACCGCGATTCAATCCAGGATACGGCCCTTAGTTCCCGGCTGCCCGTTATCCTGTACAAGCCCCAATCTATTCTAGCCCAGGGTATCTACCGTATTGCGGACAAGATACTACAGTCCGATCCCGATAAATTCATGCCGGACGCACAGGAGATAGATCAGAGTTTTCAGGAAGCGGGGCTGGAAGCGGAAGCTGATTTTGAAAACAAGATGGAGTATGTGGAAGACCTCCTCCATTCCGGTGTGCTTTCGCAGGGGGACCTTATTGAAACGGTAAAATCTCAGCAGCTTGAACTGTCCAAGATACGCAAGGAAAATAATTTTCTTAAATTAAAACTTTCCAGGGCTATGGCTCAAGGATTCAAGCCCTAAAAAGAGGTAATTAGTACACTATGGCAAATGCAAACGCTAAGGGCAATGTTTCTATTACGATAAATTCTGATGAAACTGAGGCAAAGCTGGTCTTTACACCCGATGAAAAAGGCAGTGAATGGGATGTAGCCGCGGTTAATAAACTCATCGGAGAAAACCATCTGGCGCCTCCTCTGCTCCCTAAAGTTCTGGATCCTTTCCTGCTGAAAGCGTCCCGTTCAAAGCAGCCCCTGGACATGGTTATTTTTAACGGTGTCCCCGCGGAAGACGCCGTTAACGAGGCTGTCAACTGGGAAGAGGGCCTTGCAACCCCCGCCGATATAGCGGCATTAAAAGATGAAACGCTCTCAAACGCAGGCAAGCCGGAATTGTACCGTACTAAAATAGAGCGTATAAAAAAAGAGACCGTTGTCAAAAAAGCCTCCCCCCTTCCCTTCCTGCCGGGAAAAGAAGAGGTTGTGGTAAACTGGGAGAAAAAAGAAACAAAGGAAGCGGTCGAGGTAGATGCGGCTGTTAAAGATGTAAAATACGTGGAGAAGGGCAAAAAACTGGGGGTTATCTTTCCGTCCAAGCCGGGCAAGCCTGGGAAAAGCGTATTCGGTAAGCCCATCCAGCCGGCAAGTAAAGGCGACAGCACTTTTTTCCTGGGCAGCGGCCTTGTACGGAACAGGAGTGATATTAATGCCCTTGAATCAGGCTTCCTCCGTATAGGCGAAGGCTGGGCGGACATAGTTCCCCTTTCAAAACATAGCTGGGAGATCAATAAAGGCGCCGATGGAATCACTCTGTTTCTAAAATTTAGTCCCGGCGATCCGCGTTTTCCCGTGCCCGCAGGGGAAGAGATAATCGCAGAGGCAATTGCTAAAGGAGCGGCGGCGGATAATCTTGTCTCCGTGGAAGGCATTGACGCGGAGATAAAGAAGGCGGTGGAGACCGGGGAAGAGATACCGGTTCTGTCCCTTTTCCGTATACGTCAGGCCGAGGTGAGGGTGGATATTTCCCCCGATGGATTGCAGGCAAGCCTCTATCTGCGGAAGGGCATTGCCGGCGCTCTGCCTCTGGAGATAAAGGCCGTTTCCCAGGCTATAAAAGATTCCAAAGTTCATGGTTTTGACGCCGACGCCCTTAGAAATACGATCCACGCTTTTATGAGCGGTAAGGAACTGGAATTAAAGGATTATCTCCTAGTTCAGGGAAAACCCTCAAGCCGCGGCAAGGCCAGGGAAGTAAAAATAGCGGCGCCCCTCCTGTCCGCCCAGGATGCGGAGGCAGTGCTGAAACGTATCAAAGCCCATCAAGCGGAATACTTAGGCGGCGGGGAATTCCCCCTTGAGGAACTTACCGGCATGGGAATAGTTGCAAAAGGCGCGAAACTTGCCCTGATTGAAGCGCCCGTTCCCGGAGAATCGGGGAAGGATGTTTTTGGGAATATTCTGCCGGGCATACCGGGAAACGACCCTGAACTCAAGCTGCTGCGCGGCGTCGAGCTGCACGGCCAGAATATCACCTCGTCCCAATCCGGCCTTTTTCTGGCAAAACTTGGTAAGGGATCTTTTACCGGCACGGTTATCGACTATGAGGATGCAAAGGCCGTTATTCATATTTCCGCCGATGCTATGGAAGTAACGGCGGAACTTGTACGGGAGAGCGGCGCGGGGCGGCCTTTAACCGAGGCCGATGTAAAAAAGGCACTGGCCGATGCCGGCGTTGTTAAGGGCATTATTGAAGGAGCGGTAGAAAATGCCTGCAATACAGCGCGGGCAAAAGGCCGGTGCGTACAGGTACTTGCCCGCGGAGAACTTCCCGTTGCCAAGGGAAATTCCAGGGTAAAGTGGCTTCTTCCGGTAAGAGTCTCGCCCGCAAAAAAAGAGGAAAAGTCCAGCACTGCGGAGATCGCGGAGGGCCTTGCCCTGGCAAAAGCCAAGGCTGCCGCTGGTCATGCCGCCGAGAAAAAAGCCGTGCCTGCGGTAAAACCGGAACCTGCCGCAAAGCCGCCGCCTGAAGAAGCCAGGCCCCTACCGGTTACCGCCGGCGCCCCTATTGCGGAGATATATGAGCCGGAAGCTGCGGATAGACCCGGTTTTGACGTAAAGGGGAAGGTTCTACAGGTAAAGGACGCATCTCCTATCACGGTGGAGCACGGCGATTCCGTTAGGGAAGAAACCGTTGAAAAAGGCAGTGAGCGGCAGGGCTCTTATAAAAAACTCTTTGCGGTACACGCCGGAGAACTTACCTATGACGGCAGAAAACTTGAGATAAGCAGCACCCACGGAGTTAAGGGTGATGTGGGGCCTTCTACCGGAAATATCAAATTTTCCGGGGAGATACGCATTACCGGCAAAATTCAACCGGGCTTTGCGGTAATGGCCGGCAGGAATGTGCTGGTTGCCGGCGCTGCCGAATCGGCTATGATCTCCTCCGGCGGAAAAGTTGTGGTTGTCCAGGGTATCAACGGCGAAGGCAAGGGCATTGTCCGTGCCAAAAACACCATAGAAGCCGGTTTTGCGGAAAAGGCTACGCTTATGGCGGTGGAAGATATATGCCTTAAAGCCGGTTCTATCCTCTGTAATATCAAGACAAACGGTAAGCTGCTTATCACCGCGGAAACCGGCAAGCTGGCAGGCGGTGTCTGCAAAGCCCGCTTTGGGGTGGATGTTACCGACATAGGTCATCTCAAGGGCAACCGTACCGAGATATCCTTTGGTCAGGATTACCTTGTACAGGACCAAATCGATGTTATGGAGAAAGAAATTGAAAAAGTAAAGGCCGCTCTTGTACAGATTGAAGTAAAAATTAAAGAGGCCGCTGGGAATACGGCGGTTTTGGACAAGGTGCGTTTAGAAAAGGTTAAGCTGATGAAGAGCCTTGAACAGTTTAACCTTAAAGTCTTTACCCTGCGGGAAAAATTTGAAGAGCATTTTGATTCGGAGATACGCATACGGGGTACGATCTACCCAGGTGTAGTGATGGAAAGCCACAACCGGTACTACGAGATAATCCAGGCCCGCAGTCATGTAATTTTCTATTTTGACCGTGAAACCGGGCGAATTAAGGCAAAAGAATGGCTGTGAACCGCAACCAAAGTTCGGTAAAGGCAATTTTTCTGGACATAGACGGAACGCTCATCCTGCGGGATAGGGGCCCCTTTGATGAGGATATAGAGCAGATACAGGCGGCGCGGGACCAGGGACATCTGGTCTTTCTCAGCAGCGGGCGGGCGTTCGCAAATATTCCGCTAGTCCTGCGCAACGCTTCTTATATAGACGGTATAGCCGCCGGAAGCGGCGCCCATGTAGTATTTAAGGGCCGGACCATCTACCGAAAAAACATAGCGGCAGAATTGCTCCCTGCCATTTGCGGCTATTACCTGGATAGCAATAAATGGTGTGTTTTTGAAGGGGAAACAGACCTTTACGGTGTTAATGCCTACGACCCCCTGCTTTTCGCCGGAGATATCCTTGCTATTAACGAAAAAAACGATTTTCTTACTAAATATAACGGCGCTGTTCTGACCAAATTGACGATAGAAGGACACGTAGGTGATGAAGAACGGCAGATCCTACAGGATAATTTCCAGTTGAATCCCTTTTTGGACTATTTTGAAGGGATAATCAAGGGTGAAAGCAAATCCAAGGCAATGGAAATTATGCTAAACGCTGCGGGAATACCCCGCGAAAACAGCATAGCGATAGGCGACAGTTATAACGATATAGGAGCCGTCCGTTTTGCGGGCCTTGGCATCGCTATGGGTAATGCCTGCGCAGAGTTAAAACAGATCGCCGGTAAAATTACCGGTGATTGCGGACACGGCGGGGTCGGAAATGCCATACGACAATGGGTGCTAGCAGTTTGCAAGGTATAAATTTGCAAACTCCCAATGTCCCGCAGGCTCCTAAAAATTTTCATCTTCCATACCGGCATTGCCATTATTCGGCGATACCGGCGCCCGCTCAGTTTCAGGACTTTGTGAAGGCTGGTGTGCAGAAGGGGCCGGCCATCCTTCCGGCTGCGAGTAGTCCCGTCCGCTGTACCCGGTTTCGGCAGGGGCGGCATCCCTTGCAGCGGGGATAACTTCTTGCTCTAAACCGTACTGGTCCAGGCCGAACGACTGCACGTGGGGAGGTTCCTCCTCTACAGCATTCTGATGGTCAAGCCAATTATCTACATCCTTAGGAATGGCCGCCGGTTCTGATCTTTCGGCGGTTCCCGCCGCCGCCGGATCGGACCGACTGGATCCTTCAGCCCGTTCCTCAAACGTATCCTGTCTTGCGGTTTTCTCTGTAAACGAATCGTATCTTTCTATCTGCGTCTCAGGCATATCTTCGGCAGTCCCGCGGGTGTCATGCACGGCGAAACGCTCCGATGCGGCATAACCGGACCTTATTTCCGGCTGAAACAAGTTATACCGGCTTATCAAAGGCTCCTTTACAGGACTTTTCGCCGCGGTCTCCTGGCTTGCACCGGTCTGTACTGGGCCTGTCTTTAGCGCGCTTTCATGTTCCGGTACGCCGAAGAGCTTGATCCCTTCATCAGGAAAATGTTCCTTGACATAGGCTACGGCGCTCTCTATCCCCAGAGCTTCCTCGTAATCGCACCAAAAAACCAAAGCAAAATTCTCTTCAGGCCAGATAGCGTCCCCCATGCGGGGGCCGGAAGTACCAACGCCGAATACATTGGGATACTTAGTGTAATACTTGCCAACCCCCCCATCTTTTAAAGCCTCAAGTATGTTTTCCTCTACCGAACGGTTGGCAATTATTTCAACTCTTATCATAGACCTACCTCCCCGGTATCAAGATCGCCCTCTCTAGTAAAACTATAATCCCGGCTGCTCTCCTTTCCGCTCCGTCCGCTAAAGGCATACGTGCCGCCGGCTTCCGCGGTCTTGGTCCGTTGTCTTGCCTGCTTCCGGGAGAGACCCGCTGCAATACGTTCACGCCGGGCTTCGGCCTTGGCGCGGCGTTCATCGGAACGTTTGTTCATAATCGCGTAAACGCTTGGCATAAGGAAAAGCGTCATTAAGGTACCGAAGGAAAGGCCGCCCAGAACAGTCTTACCGATAGGGGCAACCATTTCGGAACCTTCTCCGGGGAAAAAGGCCATAGGCATAAGACCCAGGACGGTGGTCAGGGTAGTCATAAGTATAGGCCGCAGGCGGTTTCCCGCCGCCTCAACGCAGGCGTCGTGGAGGTTGTACCCCCGTTTCCGCAGCAAGTTGGTATAGTCAACAAGAACGATGCCGTTGTTTACGATAACGCCCATCAGTACAAGCAGTCCTACCGCGGTAAAGATATTGAAGGTTTCACCGGTCAAAAAGTAAATTGCCACAATACCGATTACTGAAAGAGGTATGGTAAGGATGATGATAAAAGGATCCCTGAAGGACTCAAAAAGACTTGCCATAATACCAAAAACCAGAAAGACCGCCACTATCATAATAAGGCCGAAACGGGGAACAAGCTCCATAAGACTGGCGTTATCCCCCGAAAATTCGATAACCACATCATCTTCTGCCGGTATCTGCCGGGTAATTTCCGCCCGTACCTTTTCCTCAACCACATTGAGCTTGGTATTGGGAACAACCCCGGCAGTAACATGAATGATACGGCTCTGGTTCTCCCTCCGTATGGTCATGGGCCCCGTACCTTCGCGGTAAGCCGCAAAGCTGGACAGGGGCACCCGCTGTCCAGCAACCTGGCTGTTTACAAAGATATGGTCTAACGCCGGCCTGGTACTCCGGTCGGCCTCGGCAAGGATCAGCACTACATCGTAATCATGGCCGCCGGACTTGTAACGTGTTGCGGTGATGCCGTCTACCGCGGCTTTAATCTCGTTGCCTACCGTGTAGGTAGTAAGTCCCAGGGCATAGAGCCGTTCCCGGTCTATCTCTATCTCTATCTGCGGCAGTCCGTCTATAAGGTCAATTTGGGCCTCGGTAATCTCCGGCAGACGTTCCTTATCCCTTAAAATTTCGGCAATCCTCTCGGCAATAGCCTTACCTTTAACAAGATCATCGGTTCTGATAACAATGTCCACCGGACTGCCGCCGCCCATACCGCCCATGCCCCCTCCGCCAAAGGAAAAGGAAACGCCGGGGAATTCGTTGAAATGCGCGCGCATCTTGGCCCTGATAGTGTCGGCATTATCTATCCTCTTTGCGTATTCGGGCAGGTTGACGCGGAGAGATCCAGTATTGCTGTTGCCGGAGCTGAACATACCGCCGCCCCCGGCACTCAACATCAGCCGCTCATAACCCTGTACCTCCCTTTCCACGATAGCTTCTACCTGCCGCAGAACCCCTTCAGTTTCGGAAAGCGGGGTTCCCAGGGGAAGGGTAACATTGACGGAAACATTGTCAGCCTCCTGTTGGGGCATAAAGACCCAGCCGATAACCGGCACCATAAAGACGCTTAACAGGAAGAGAATGAACAACATGCCGATAACCATAATTTTATGCCGCAGCACCTTGTCCACAAGCCAACGGTAACCGTTATCAAGGCCGGTAAAGAAAAACTCGAAACCCCGGTCTATAGCGGCAAGGAAGCCCCGCAACGGTTTCTGTTTCCGTGTTACCAGTGGAAAGTAATGGCTGGAAAGCACCGGTACAAGGACTATGGCCACAAGCAGGGAAATGCCCAGGGAGATAACAACGGTAAAGGCAAGGCCCGCAAACATTTCCCCAGGCATTTCAAGAAGGCCCTTGAACATCACCAGGGGTGCAAATACACATATAGTGGTAAGGGTAGAAGCGATGATAGCTACGATCATCTCCGAGGTTCCCAGTACCGCCGCGGCCTGGAGCTTTGCCCCCTTTTCGCGGTAATGGTAGATGTTTTCAAGGATAACGATGGAATTATCCACCAGCATACCGACACCCAGAACCAGACCTGCTAGCGTCATCAGGTTTAAGGTCATACCCGCAAAGTACATCAGCATCAGGGTAATGATAAGGGAAACAGGAATACTGATGCCTATAATGATGGTAGGCTTTATGGAACGCAGGAATACAAAGAGTACCAGGATGGCAAGAAGCGCGCCTGAAAGGGCGGTAGATGTTACCTGGTTTAAGGAATTCTCTATCTGATCGGTGGTATTGTAGAGTTCGGTTATCTTGATATCATGGGGAATTTCCCTGCTTATCCTTGTCAGACGTTCCCGCAGTTCACGGGCTGTCTGAACCGAATTTTTACCGCTCTGCTTTTGTACATCAAGCATTACCGCGGTTTGCCCGTTCACAAAAACCACACTGGTCTCATCACGGTAGCCCTCAAAGACATTGGCTATATCCCGCAAACGCACGGTACGGGGCAGATCAACCTGGCCGTCTACCATACCTCCGCCCTTGTAGGAGATAACCGTAGCGAGGATCTCGGGGATAGAGCTGTATTCCCCCATAGTGGTAAGGATATAGGAAAGCCCGCCCTCGGTAATGGTGCCTGCGGCAACCTGCATATTCTGGGCCGCGAGCATCTGCTGAATCTGGGTTACCGTAAGGCCGTAAGCCTCAAGCCGGTCCTGGGGTATCTCTACACGGATGATCTTCTCCCGCCCGCCGCTTGCCGATGCGGTGGCCACACCCGGAGTCTGCTCTATACGCGGTACAATGGTATCCTCCGCGATTATGCGCAGTTCCTCCGCGGTACGGTTCTCCGAGGTGATCATCATGCCCATGATGGGAATCATGGAGGGATCGAACTTGAAGATCATAGGCGTATCCGCTTCGGTAGGCATATAGTTCCTGACCCGCTCCAGGGCATCGCGCACGGAGTTAGTGGCATCGGCAAGGTCGGTTCCGTAGGTAAATTCCATTATCACCATACTGGAACCCTTGGAAGACGTAGAGGTAACTTCTTCCAGGCTTGAAACGCCGGAAAGCGCGGCCTCCAGGGTACGGGTAACGGATCGCTCCACCTCTTCCGGGCCCGCGCCGGGATAACTTGTGTAGACCACGAGGTAAGGAGGGTTAATCTCGGGAAAAAGGTCTATGGGCAGGTTTGCCAGGGCGAAAATGCCCAAACCGATTAAAAGCAAAAAGATAATCAATATCGTTGTAGGCCGCGAGACCGCTGTTTTAGCAAAACTCATTGTCTTCTCCCCTAATAAGTGGCGGCTAAAGGCGCAACCTTATCGATCACATTGACCCGTGCGCCGTCTTCAAGAAGGGTTTGTCCCCTTACAATAACTTCCTCTTCAGGTGTAAGCCCTTCCTGAATTTCAAGCACATTGTCAATAAGGATACCCGGCTTAATGGTCTTCCGCCGGGCAATTCTTACGGAAGGATCAGACGGATCAGCTTCAACGGTAAACAGAAAATTCTCCCCAAAGCGCTGTATCATGGCGGAAGCGGGTATCTTTACAATATTGTTCTTCCTCTCCGTGATGATCTTCACCTTGGCAAACATACCTACCTTAAGCCTCGATCCGGTATTCGCCACGTTTATCCTCACCTCCATAGTCCGGGAAGCGGCGTCCACCACGGGGCTTATCTCCCGTATAGTGCCGCTGAAAACCTCGCCCGGCCAGGCATCCAGGGTAACTTCGCAGGACAGCCCTGTCCGTATCTTGGATATAAAACGTTCCGCAACATAGACGCGCAGTTCCAGAGCGCTGCTGCCGGTAAGCCTAGCCAGGGGCACCGACTGGGTTATAGTCATCCCTACCTGGGCAGGCAGGGTAACGATAGTTCCCGCGATAGGAGCGCGGGCTATACCCGGTACATACTCCATTCCCGGCCTGCTCGGGTCAACCTCGGCAATGGGGTCGCCTCTGCGGACCCTGCTTCCCACAGAAACATAGATCCGCGTGATCTTGCCGGCTATATCGGAATATGCGTCCACCGAAGAACCGGCCACAATATCCCCGGACAGCGCCAGGTAATCCTGTATCTGTCCCTGCACCGCCGCCGTGGTATTAACGGCAAAAATCGGCTGTTCCGGCGCGCCCTGCGCTGGGGTCTTCCCGCCGTCCCTCATGCTCCGTATAGTATCCTGCAAGCCCTTGAGCTGCTCGCAGCCGCACAACAAGGCTGCGGCAAGGATCAACATACCTATTAGCGCACATCGGGATAATCTATTTTTTTGAGGGGGAGCGCCGTAATTCGAGAAGCGCCGCAAACTCCGCTGTTTCAAACAGCGGCCTTTGTCCGCGCTGCTCCCCCTCGCTCCAAAGGTTTTTGGCTCCGCCAAAAACGCTTTTCCGCTACCCCCACTCCTGGTTTCTCTATATAAATAACCTTTGGTCATTTCGCACTCTCCATTACATTCCCCAAGCCGCCCGCACCGGCGCTCAAGGAGCCAAACGGCGCTCCAACTGCATATTCCAGGTCTATAAGCCCCTGCAAGTAGGTAAAATTCTGCTGTAACACACCAAGCCGGGCCTGTCTAAGCTGTAATTCCGCGTTCTCTACCTCAAGCAGGTCCTGAAAACCCGCTCTATAGGCTTCTTCGGTAAGCCGGTAAGTCCGCTCCGCAAGTTCCACCGTGCGCTTCTGCGCTTCTGTGCTGGCCCGCGACTTTTCCAGACTCAAGATGGTATTGTAGACCTCCAACTCCGTTCCCTGTACGGCCTGGGCAAGCCCTATATTGAGGCTTCGGATGTTGTCATCAATGTCTGCAATGTTCTGGGCTTCCTGTCCCAGGGGGAAAAGGCCGTTCAGCCTGAAACCCAGGCTTATTCTAAGCATACCGGATTGCTGGCTCCAGCTATCGCCGTTAAACCAGTTGTCCTTCCAGGGGTCGCCGCCAAATGCCGGATCAAAGTTAAGACTAAGGGATAGACTCGGCGTATAGACCTGATAGAAGGCCGCTTTCCGCGCGCTTTGCAGTACCAGAATATTCTGCCGTATCTCTTGAATATCCATCCTGCTATTGGCCGCCCTACCGATAAGCTCCTGTATATCCAGAGGGATAAAACTTGAATCCCCGTTCACCGCGATAAGCTCAAATTCCGTATCAAAATTCATCCCCAGATTCATGGCAAACTGGGCCGTGAGGAGCTTGAGGTTGCTTTCCGCATCGTCAATATTAGGCTTAAGATTTTCTGCGCTTACCTTGGCTTGAAGCAGGTTCAACTCAGGCGCCATACCCGCCCTATAGAGCGCCTCGGTCATGGTTACACGCCGTTCCGCCGCCGCAGCGTTTTCCCTGAGCAGGCTGATATTCTCCTGAAGCAGCAGTATCTGGTAGTACTGCTTGCGTATATCCCGTTCAAGCTGCACCTTTGCCTTTTCGTAGGAGATAAGCCCTCCCCTGTATTCAAGGAGGAGCCTGTTCATAGACTCGAACATGGCAATGTTAAGGCTCAGACCAAGCTGGAGCGAACCGCCTATACGCCATTGCGAACCGCCGCCCATGCTAATCGGCCCTCCCAGCGCAGGAGGCAGGGGTAATACCGTTGCTTGAGGGGCTTCGTTTAAGCGTCCAAGGTAAGCCCCCAGGTCCACCGTAGGAACAAACTGGTTCCAGGAAAGGTCTGTTTTCCGTTTCATCGTATCAACGGAAACCTGGGAAGACTGTAGGTTAAGGTTGTTCTTAATTGCCCTGTCCACCGCTTCTTCCATAGTAATGCGCAGTTTGGGAGCCGCCGATTCCTGGCCCAAAGCCGTACCCGTCTGTCCAAAGACATTCAAGGCAAAAAAAATCAGAAAAAGAACAAAAATAGGGACCGGCGGCCCCATATGCCCTATAGAACCGGCGCGCGGTCCGCATTTTTCCCTGACTGTTCCCTGTCCGGCCGGGTTTAAGGCCGCGGGGATACATTGCGTCATACATAACTCCTTCTTATGGATTAAAGCTCATCCTGCGCAGCGTGTTTCAACACCGAAGCGCAGAGTCCGCGTTCCGCTGTTTTTCAGCCGGAACCCGATGCGCCGCAGAAAACCCAATCAGGTTTTTTAGCGGCGCCTAAGCTCTTTATCTGGCCCGCATACCGCGCGGCCATAGGGCTTATGCCCTTTGATACAATTTAATAAAACTACTGTTTTTTTATATACCTTAAATATAACTCACTATTACGTTGTTTTAAATCCCCGCAAACCCAATACAATAAACTGGAACAAGCGCCTGATGCTTGAATTGGGAATATCAAATACCTTTCCTCCGCAGAAGAGATTGCAGCAGCGTCGGCGTTTCTCCCCATCTTCTGCCCCCCCCTTTTTGTGCGCCTGTTTCCGGTTAGGCCAGCCTATCAAGGTATTGACAATAAGGAAAAGTATCCATTGGGATACAATATACTTTTCGTCCTCCGAGCCGCATTCGGTCCATATACGCAGAGCGTCGATCTTAATATCCGCGAACAGCCGGTACACCCGCAAGGGGATAGTGTCGCCCAGGTTTAGCCGCCTCATCTTTATCCAGTCAATCGCAAGCAGGAAATCCGGCCTCGATTTAAAGTAAAAAGTTATGGCTATAACCGCCAGGTAGAGCTGTTCCAAAGGCTCTTTCGAATTCCGTGTTACCGATTCGGCATAGCAAATAATACGGTTCATTTCTGTAAGGAAAAGCTGGAAGAGCATGTCATTTTTGCTTTTAAAATGAGCATAGAGGCCGCTTTTTGAAAGCCCTGACCGCCGCGCCACCATCTCCATAGAGGCATTCCAGGGCCCGGCTTCCGCCACCGCACCGGCAACCGCCTTTAGGAGGCCGTCATCTTCAATTCTTGCCAGGTTTTCCTCTGAAACCAACCGTTCAAGGCTCTCAAAATCCATCACTTCCGTCTGTTCCGGCCTAAAACCAAGCCCTTCCGCAATTTTTTTCTCTACTGTATCCACCATAATCCGTATACTCTCTTCCGGCGGAACCTCGCCTGAAGTATAAGCGTATTTATAGAAATAAGCCTCCCCAAAGGTAAGGGTAGAAAAAACAAGCTGTAACAAGGAAGGATAATCGTGATCATCCATCCTGGGTATCTTGCTCATATCTATACCGCGGCAGCTAAGTTCCGCGCCCGCATTTTCCAATTTCCTATTACCGTAAACATGGACAAGGGAAAAGACAAAAGCATCCATATTACGGGCATAGTACTCCGTAATTGCCCTGACCATCAGCATAAACCCTTCGGACTTATCTTCGGCGCTTATAGACCTCTCATAGGCGGGCTTTATGAAAACGGTATAATCGTCAAAAAAACATCCATACATCGCATCGAGTAGGGCTTGTTTGTTTTCAAAATGCCGGTATAATGCAGTCTTACTGACGCCCAATTCCTGGGCCAGATCGGAAAGACTGGTATTGAGATACAGCTTCCGCCCCCAAACTTTAAACGCCGCCATTATAATATCGTGCTTTGTCATTGTATGTTACCGAACGTTCGGTAACATAATAATAACAACTCAATCTGTTTTTGGCAACAGCTTTTTGCGGAATTTTTTAAAAGCAGCCTTAATATCAGCCCCAATACTCCCCAAAAAACGAAACCTAGCAGCCTAACACGCTTGTATGTGCGTTACCGGGCGGGTCTGTGGTTCGTAATGAACCTCCCCGCGAACCTGCGGTTTGCGGTTAAAAATTTTCCTGGTAAGTTTTTATATATCCGATGCTTTAATATACCGTAAAGTCCGTAATTTCCTATCCATCGACAGATTTGTCGTAGACAATCTGATACCCCCTCCTTGTATTCCCTCCGGTTTCTTGTTATGTTCTAACTATTCAATCAGTACCTTTGATGAATAGTTACAAAATTCCTATTGAAAAGAATTGAAAATCATTGCGTTTCTTGTCATAATATAGTATTTTATAAATTATATAAATAATATATGATTACATTAAAATGTATATTGAGCCTTTCCCAAAAACTGAAGTTTTGGGAAATCTTCTATAATTAAGGAGTTTATAAATTGTTAAATGAACTACTCGCATGCGAATGGGGTAAACTAAAAGGATCGGCATTTAAAATATTACAAATTTTTATCTGTTGTCATCTTCTACTATTCTTCATGGGTGGACTTATCTCTTTGCGCGTATCACCAAAGGTACAGTCCGCCGTACTTGAACCGATTGTAGAAGTTCAAGAAGACGCGGCCCAGGACGAGCTTCCTGCCGGCATTGTCCTGGCACTGTCAACAATCCCCCTTCCTTCCGGCAGGAAGGCGGGCGCTATTCTCCAGGAATTTCCCAAGAGGAATGATTTTATTCTCAAAACCTACCAGAACCTTGATCTCCGCGATGATGTAGTGGCGTTTTTCAGCCTCATTACCCACTCAAATGAGCTTGCCGCGGTTATGCTGGCAAATGCCAATGAATTTGATATACCCCCCAGCATGGCCTTTGCCCTCTGCTGGGAGGAAAGCCGTTATAATCCCTTCGCCATTAATAACAAGAACCGCAATGCAAGCATAGATAGGGGGCTTTTCCAACTCAATAATGCTTCATTTCCCAATCTGTCGGAGGATGATTTCTATAATCCCAGCATTAACGCGTACTATGGTATGGCGCATTTGCGCTGGTGCCTGGATTTAGGCGGCAGCGAGATAGCCGCCCTTGCTATGTATAACGCGGGAACTACGCGGGTACGCAGCGGAGGTACGCCTAAAGACACCCTCGATTATATCTCCCGTATACTGGGGAATCAGCGGAAAATCGAAGAACTTTTCAGTCTGGTTTTTGGCTCTGAAAATTTACTCAGGACAGAAGATGAGAATGAACAGAATTTATCTGAGAATGATCCTGAAAGCGAATTGCTTGCACGCCAAACAGCGACACTGGTAAAAGCGGACGGTAGATAAAAACGAAAAAGAGTCTGCGGATATTTCGTGTCCGATTGCACGTGCGTTTTTTTTGCATGAAGGTGTGCCTTTGGCACACTGAGCAAAAATTCACCAAAGTCCCACAGGCTGCCAGGGTCAGTCCTCCATGAACCTTAAACAAGATACCGGTTTTTTCAAAAAGATACAGACCAAAGACTTGCGGAAAATCCCTGTTACCGGAGGAAGTTGCCTGTAACGGAAAAATCATCACCGCCGCGGTGAATAGGCCGGCTGCCGGAAGAGCGAATATAAAAACGTTGAAACCAAAGATGCCGTTCAAATAGAGTTTTACAAAACATTGAGACTGTAGCCCCAAAATGTCCTTAGTTTACCTAACCGAAGAAACCAGATCGCGTCCAAATGTTTTTGGGGAAATTTGCGACAAAGCGCCATTCTCAAACAGTTCATCCAGGGCGTTATTCAGTGCATTGGTGAGAGCATCGTTTCCTTTTTTCAGACAGATGCCAATATATTCATCGGACGGAGTATTGTAATTTTATTTTGAATTATGGTAGTATTTTTCGATACCTTGGTTTGCATTATGTACTAATGAGGAGAAGAGGTGTTGCACAATATGAGCATAATTCCTTGTAGGATAAAGAATTACCCCCCCCCCCCCCCCCCCCCCCCGGGGGGGGGGGGAGGGGGTGGGGGGGGGTGTGGGGGGGGGTGT
>JAISQR010000351.1 GCA_031274035.1 Treponema sp.
CTTAAAAAGAGGCGGTTGATCCTCTCCGGGTGGTATTCCCCAAGAGCCGCCACCGCGTTATAGCCGCAGACCGCAAGCTCATCGGTTAGTCTGTTTCTCATGGAATGAGTATAGCAGATCTTGAAACCGGGACAAAGCTGCCTTCGGAACGTTCCCTTGGTAGACCTTTTCGGTAAACTGTTCTGCTAACCCTTGACTGCCCCTGCGGTTAAACCGCCGACGAGCCGTTTTTGGGCAAAGAAAAACATAATACAAACCGGTATAATGGTAATGATACCGCCGGTAGTTATCAGATCCCACTGAACCCCAAGCTGCCCGATTAGGTTTTTTAGAGCCACCGGAATAGTACGATTCCCCGGATTGGTAAACATCACCGCGAAGGTGTATTCATTCCAGGAAGTCATAAAGATATACACCCCTGTTGCTATGATGCAGGGCATAAGTATGGGCAGGACAATAAATATAAAAGCCTGAAACCGGCTCGCGCCGTCTATCATGGCCGCTTCTTCAAGGGAAAGGGGCAGATCTTTTAAATAGCCGTTTAAGAGCCAAATGGAAAAGGGAATGGTAAAGGTAGTATACGATAATATCAGCGCCATGGGAGTATACAAGATACCCAAACGCCGCATAATTGAGTACAGGGGTATTAATAACAAAACCACAGGGAACATGTTATTTGTCAGGAACATAATCATCAGAGGTTTGCGGCCCGCAAAATTAAAGCGGCTAAAGGAATAGGCCGCCAGGGTGGATGCAATCAATGAAACAATGGTGGTACAAAAAGCGACAACCAGGCTGTTACCCATGGGCCGCAAAAAGTTAAATTCAGTAAATAATTTTTGGTAGGAAGCCAGAGTAGGATTTTGGGGCCAATACCGGACTACTGCGCCGTACAATTCCGAATCCGGCTTTATGGAAGTAACAAAGGTCCAGTAAAAGGGGAATAACAGGAAGGCTAAAATTACAGCCAGGGGCAGGCCTATGGTGAGGATCTTCGCAAGAGCTCTAATTTTTGCCGGTAATTGTTGTCTGTTTTTCATGCTTTTATCCCTCCTAATCAACTTTAAACATGCTTTTTAAATACGGTACGCTGACCAGAGACAGGAGCAGCGCCAGGGTAATTGCCATCGCGGAAGAATATCCCAGATTCATGGAATTACCTTTATAAAAAACATATACGCTCAAAGTCTGGGATGAATAAGCCGGCCCTCCTTCGGTGAGGTTGGCAATAACATCTACCGAATTAGCTACCCAGATAATACGCAGGAGGGTAGTGATAAAAATCGTATTCTTAAGGGACGGTATGGTTATTTTGAACATCTTCTGCCAGGCGTTGGCGCCGTCAATATCTCCGGCTTCGTATAATTCCGAGGGTATTCCCTGTAGTCCGGCAAGAAGCATCAGGGCAAAGAAGGGAATCCCCTGCCAAACGATGGTTACCACCGCCGACGGAAAGGCGGTAGATGTCTGGGCAAGGATAGGGACTTTATCGGAAACCAAATGAAGCCGTAACATGATGTCGTTAAGCACGCCATAATTCCCGTCATAGATCCACCGCCACATCAAAGCAATCAGAACCCCTGGAGTGACCCAGGGGATGAGGCTGACGGAACGGAATATTCCCCGCCCCCTGAAACTTTTGTTTAATAACAGCGCCAAACTAAACCCCAGGATAAATTGAAAACCTACACCGAAGATGATCCATTCAAAAGTACGCAGCAAAGCTTGCCAAAACAAAGCGTCCTGCACCATATTTATATAATTCTTGAGTCCTATGAATCCAATCTCATTAGGACGCCGCAAATCATAGCTCTGGAAACTCATCAATATCGCGTTAAGTACCGGGATAAACACTACCGCCAGTACTATCAGCAATGCAGGCAAAAGCAACAGGTAGGGCCAAATACTTTTGGTTTTTTCCATATTCGTGATGAACCTTCCCGGGGTTTGTTGTGCCTAATTGCCGTGCAAGCCCTTTTGCAGAGCGGCCATTGCTTGTTCAGCGCTTATGGTCCCGGTGAGAGCCCCCGCTATGGTATTGGGCCAAATCTGCGAAACCCATTCGGTAGTAGAGGGCAGAATAGGATAAATACCGGCAAAAGGAGCGCCGTCAATAGAGGCTTTCATAAAGCGGTTGTCCTGGAACTGGGCAAGCTGCTGGACTTTTTTGCTGACCGGCACGTTGCCGGTAACGGTGCACCATGTCTCTTGTCCCTTACCGGCAGCCAGATAGGCAAGCCACTCAAAAGCAGCCTCTTTGTTTTTGCAGGCTTCAAACATGACATTTTCAGTATCTCCCATGGAGGTCCAGCGGCCTTTGCCCTGAGGAAACGCAAAAGCGGACACATCTTCGCCAAAAGTTTTTTCCATATCAATATAGGAACCGGTATGATGAACGGTCATGGCGGTAATGCCGCCTTTGAAGGCGGCCATAATTTCGTTAAACCCGTCGGTAGGGGCGGTAGGAGGAGCGTATCCCTGCTGAAAAATATTGATATAGTCTTTCATACCCTGGATGGCTTCGGGGGTGTTAAAATTGTTGAAATTTCCTCCCCGGGCCTGGATAAAGCTGCCCCAGGGTTCATGTCCGTTAGTAGAACCCCTCATACCAAAACCATACACGTCGGTCTTGCCGTCCCCGTTCGTGTCTCTGGTCAGCTTGGCGACAGCCTCCAGGAATTCATCATAGGTTTTGGGCACCGAAATCCCTGCCGCATCAAACATGGAAGGCCTGTAATACAGGTATAAAACCTGGGTATTCCAGGGCATTACATAGATACTGTCCGATCCCCCGGCCTGGCGCATAACATTGAAAAGGCTTTCCTCTATTAAGCCTTTGTCAGCCCATTTATCAAGAAAGGGGTCCAGGCTGGCAAGCAGCTTGTTTGCGGTAAAAAGCGGGGTAGCCGTCAGCTTCCAAGAAGCCGTATCGGGGCCGCCGCCGCCCATAACGGCGGTAAACAGATTTTCACTATACCGGCCGCCTTCCCAGGGGTATTCTTCGGCCACAATTTTGATGTTTTTACCATTGGTTGCGCTAAAATCCGCCGCCATCTCCTGCATGGTAGAAGAATAACCGCTGTTATCCGCCCAATACCAGTGGGTAATGGTAACGCTTGCGGGAGAACCGCCGGACTGGCTGGATGATGATTTATTGCACCCTGCCAGTAACATACCGGTAAGCGCCAGTGAGAATGCGCCTACTGTCAAAAAAACCAAACTCTTTTTCATAATTTTCCTCCTCGGAAATATTTATAGCAGATATAAATCTACTAAAGTAAACTATGTTCTGTATTGTAGAACATCATATTGTAAATAGTAATAGTTTTTAGTATAATATATCTGATGTGATAATCTGTCAACATTTTTTTAAAAGTTATTAAGAAAAAAATTGACGTACCTATATTTACAGCAATTTTACTTTTACAAAAAACTAAATCGTTCATACCGTACCTATTCCTAAAGTGATGGTAATTCTGCGGTTTTTCCCGTGGCGTAGGCAGGCTTTCTTGCAAAATCAGCGGTGT
>JAISQR010000244.1 GCA_031274035.1 Treponema sp.
TTCTCGATGACTTTTAATTGTTCGGCTGCGATTTTCTCCCAAATCACTCTTTCAGCTTGCTTTATAGGTTATATTTTGTCAAGTTGTTTTGTGTTAAGCTCGGTGAACGGTTACGAATAAATAATGCCAAGCGGCTTCGCCGCTCATTGGAATAAAAAATTATTCTAAAATTTTAAACCCCGCAAATAAAACCTCAAGCCCTCGTAAAAATTGCTTATCACGGTTTAAAGGTTTATAACCCGTTCCCAAAATACCCGCAAAGGGATTAGGCGCATCTTTATGTTCCGTTTGGACGATAACCTCATCGGCGGTAAAAGATAAAATATAATTATTGAATAAATGGCCGGCAATCAGGCAATTTTCTTCTTTAATGCCCAAATGCAACAGGCAAATCACGATGTTCTTAATAAGTTCAATCCGTTGCGGCGTAACAGGGGCGGAGTGCATGAAAATTTCCACACTGTCCCGAACTTCCAGCAGTTTTTTACGGTACAGGGCGGCGGCTTCCAAAAGGTACGCCCTGGCGTCCTTTAAGCCGCAGGACGGCTTTATCTCAGAACTCATCTTTTCCGCAATAGCGTCATATAAATCCTGCTTGTCTTTGATATGCCAGTAGAGTGACGCCGCCTTAATATTAAGCGACCCCGCCAGCCCCCGCATGGTGAGCTTCTCAATCCCCTGCCGGTTGAGGAGGGCAATAGCCGCCTCGACAATCCGTTCCCGTGAAATTTCACTTTTTTCAAGAATTTTCTCAGTTTTCATAAAAACCTCTTGACACTAACATAGTTAGTCTATATATTGATATTGTTAGACACAAACACTTTATGTTACTTGGTTAAATCTAACGGAATTTGTTTGAAAAATCAAGCGTTTTTAGGAGAATAAATATGAACATATTTCGGGTATTTATCGAGACGGTCGCTCCCTTAAAAAAAAGAAATGTTTCCCTGTTTCTAGGCGGACAGGTCGTCTCGCAGTTCGGAAGCATGTTGCAGGGAACCGCCCTGTCGTGGGTTGTCTGGGAATTCAGCAAGTCCACCGAAGCGCTCGGCATTACCAATATGCTCCACTATCTGCCCTACCTGCTCTTCGGCCCTTTCGCGGGGGTGCTGGCCGACCGGCTCTCCCGCCGGGGTATACTTCTGGGGCTTCAGGCCGCTGAAATGGCCCTTGCCCTGCTCTTTGCCTTTCTGTTGCAGGCCGATTCCGTGTCGCTTTGGCATATTTATCTTTTTTCATTTCTATCAGGCTGTATTCTGGGAATTGACAGCCCAGTCGGAGCAGCGTACCTCGGAGACTTGGCGGGAAAGAAACGGGTAAGGGAAGCGGTAGCCCTGAATAATGTAATACTACAGGCCGCCCGGACCGCCGCCCCTGCCGCCGCCGGCATACTCCTTGCCGCCGTGAATTCTTCCCGGATATTCTTCATAAATGGGGCGGCATCACTGTTCATTTTCGCCGCGCTACTTATGATTTCCTTCCGCCCTCTCAAAAATCCGCTTTCCGCCGCTGGAGGGGAAAAGTTTATCGACGCTTTACGGTTTATAAAGGGCAGGGCGCAGATTCAGGACTTAATCATTGCTTCAATGTGCATCACCTTTTTTTCAGGCGGGGTGTCGAATCTTGTCCCCGCAGTGGTAACGGAGCGGCTCCATGCGGGGCCGGAAGCCCTTGGTTTTATTACGGCCGCCTTCGGCGCAGGCCCTCTGATAGGAGCGATCCTCATCGTCCCCTTTTTCCAGAAAATAAAAAAACCGGGAACGGCGCTTCTGCTTTCTCTTGCGTGGATGGGAGCGTGGTTCGCGGCGGCGGCATTCAGCGGCTCAGTATGGCTTTGGATCGTGGGGATGTTTGCCGCCAATTTATCCAATCCCGCGGTTTTGGTTATCGCGGCAGGATTGATACAGTTTTTGACCCCCGAACAAATGTACGGCAGGGTCATGGGGATTTGGATGATGCTGACTTTCGGTATGATGCCCTTTGGTCCGCTTGTGAGCGGTTTCCTCTCAAGTGGTGTGGGTATCGCCCCCGCAATTCTCATTTTCGCGTTTACCCTAATTCTCGCGGCGGCATTGATGGCGTTATTCCGGGGGGATTTTAGAAGATGGCTGCCCCACGAAGAAAACCGCGCAGTGTAAGTTGGAAAGTATCCCATATCAGGAACGGTGTTCCTGTTCAATTTGCTATGTACCGAAAAGGATACATAATTCAGAGAAGGAGAACAAGATGGAAAAATTCTTGAGGGAAAAAAAAGACGTTGCCCTTACCGGTAATTTTACCAAGTGGTATGACAAAACCTCACGGGAAAACCGGATGGAAGAACTCGTCGGCTACGCGAAGAAAATAGCAGTCCTTGTACAGCCGGGTGCAGTCATTTTGGAAGCTGCTCCCGGCCCCGGCTATGTCGCTATTGAACTTGCCAAGATGGGTTACAGCGTGACCGGAATGGACTTGAGCGCGGATTTTATAGAAATCTGCAAAGCCAATGCGGCGCGGGAAAGGGCCACAGTTGATTTTGTACAAGGTAATGTTTCGTCTATGCCGTTTGACGAAAACAAGTTTGATTTTCTATTCTGTTCCGCCGCGTTCAAAAACTTTCATGACCCCGCAAGCGCGTTGCGGGAAATGTACCGCGTCTTAAAACCGGGCGGTAAAGGGCTCATTCTCGATATGAACAAGGATACCACGGCGGCGACACGGAAGGCGGCGGTTGATAAAATGAACCTTGGCTTTTTTAATCGTCTGTTTATGGCGTTCAGTTTTGCTTTTATCCTGCGGGACGGCGCGTATAGAAAAAGTGATTTTGAGGCAATGCTCGCCGCCTCCCCGTTTGAAAAATGGAATATTGAGGAGAGCGGCATAAGCCTGTATGTGTATCTGTACAAATGAGGGGTGAGGGGCTAAAGCCCGCAAGTTTACGGCTACAGCCCACGACTTCACGGTTAAAGCCCCCAAATTCACGGCTAAAGCCGTAGAGCTAAAATGCGTCCTATTCACCCGTTTGGGGTGATTTTGGGCAAAAACGGTGGTATCACTAACACTTCGTGTAAGTGTTTCATTAAACAGCCGCAAAAAAGCGGCAAAATGCGAGGTAATTATGAGTACTGATTGGTATTCCCGTTCACGAGACGGACAGGGTGTTCCAGACCAAGGCAACACTATGGAACATTCCCCCCACCAACGTTACGAGCCTTACCACCGCCAAAGACGCCGCCGTATCAATCCTTGCGGTGATTAAAAGCGGGGATCGGATGGCTTCGAGCGTGGTTGAGTGCAACGAGGCTTTCAAGGAAATGGAAACGGAGGCCCGTTTTATCAAAAAGCATTTCCTGCTCATACCGCCCCTCACTCTTGCCGACCTTCCGACGCTCCTTTTGCCGTTGCCGGATGACATCCACACACCGGTAGGTCCACCCACCGGCC
>JAISQR010000417.1 GCA_031274035.1 Treponema sp.
ATATACTCGCCGTCCGGCAAGGTTTGGGACGCGCGGCTCACTGCCGCCTCGAAAGTATCAAAAATACCCACAATCTGCCGTTCATGTATTATGACATGCTTCATTTTCATAAGAGGGTCAGCGAGCAGCCTGTCGAGATTCTCATCAAAATAGCGTATGTTTTCGCGCTGCTTCTCGGTAAAATAATCTTCCATAAGAACCTCCGGTTAATTATATTATCGGTAGGTAATACAGATATGTCAAGCATTCTTTCGGGCGAAGGCGGGGATGGCGGCGAGGGCAAGCAGGACGGCTAAAACGAGCTTTTTCAAAATGACAACCTTATAATTTATTTCTTTTATTTGTTGCAATAGTCTTTTCGTATAGATCTGTTTTATTCTCAAACGGCGGGATGGCAAATGTAAAAAGCGTCCTTCCCCCCGCATTGCTGATTGATAAATCGCCGTTAAGAATGATGTCCATGCCTATCAGCATATCAATTTTCTTATTTAAGCTGCAAACCACGGCGTCAAAATCATCACACATGACCTGATTTGGCAAACCAACAGAGATATGCACCAAGTCAGCAAAATCCGTATTGTTTACTCCAGAAATCAGCAGCCTGTCAAATGGTTCAAGATTTAGTGCATTGGCTATCTCCGGTGTGATTACAGTGCCCGTCGCGCCGGTATCCCATAATGCCCGCGCTTTAAAGCTTGCCTTTTTATCCGGCGTAAAAACATACGCCTCTGTAATAAGCTGTCTTGCGAGAAACGGATTGTCCTGCTTGAATGCAAAATGGGGTGTTCTAGGCATAGGAAAACGGGGAAAGCTGGACAACTTCTTCCGGCTCGGTTGCATGGTGAATCATAAAAGAACCCAATGGAAAAGATTTGACTGTCTCGTTATACGCCTGTTTCCTATCATTGTAGGCGGCGACAACCTTATCCCCCGAAATAACTACATATTTATCGCGGTATTTTTGGACAATTTCGTCCCTGTTATTCATATAATAATCCCATTCTCTATCAAGCACGACGGCCTCCTCTACAGTACTATTATCGGGGTAGAACGGGGGTTTGTCAAGCTATTTTTAGAGCGGATATGGGCTAACTTGAGAGTGGTAAGTTCTCAAAAGTATATCATATATAGTGCTTCACATCTGTCCGGTTTAATTCAAAAAAATCGCCAAAAAACAAAATTCTGTACTAAATTTGGCTCTTTTCGGTGATAAAATAGGTCATTCCGGCAAAAATTTCATTGAAACCTAAAGAGTTGTATCAAAATATCTGCATGGTTTGTATCATTATGATACAAATTCTCAAAATTTGACCTGAATTTAGGGCAAAAATTTAAACCGGACAGCAGTGATAGTGCTTATTATATTCCCATACACTATATATAGTGTCAAATTTGCGGACATTTCGCTAACTCGCGCAAATGAACGGGTTTAATCCCGCGCAACCCATAGACCCGAACTATGACATTACAAGAATGGAAGGCGAAATTGAAGAGATGCTCAAAAAAGATGCTGTTCTTGGCGGAAAAATACCAACATTTTTTACCGATACATGGGATGGTTTTGGAAAAGATGATCCAGATAGAGATTTTACTAATACTGAACTCGAATATGTCAATAATAATAATTCTATTAACACTGCTGTAAATGACGCAATGGCGGACAAGACGGGGCAGAGGCTGGTTGAACTTTTGACTGAACTTCGAGATAATACTAAAGAATTACATTTGGAGGAAAGGTAAGAAAGTCGCTATTCCTTTTTACAGCAATTTTGTATATAATTGCGTGACACCGTTAATCGAAATGGTCAAAAAACCATTGACAAAGGCATATTTGAATATCGTTATATCTTCATTAGAAGGACGGATCCCCGATTCGTCAAATGTTATTTTTGGTACGAGTGTTATTTCTCCATCTTTGACAGAAAAATCCCCAGACGTGAAATTATCACTCACGCTCAAAAAGGATCTACCGATAAATATCGCACGGGGAAAAGTATAGCCGTCAATTGTCGCGTACCATACCCCCTGGAACTTGGCGTACTCATCATCGGCGGCATCTTGAGCAAAGACTGGAAAAACCAAGAGAGAAAGCAAAAGGACAAGAATAATTTTTTTCATACTATACCCCCTGTCATTCCTTTCCGTGCTTCAAAACTTTTTTATTTTCGCTTTTTATCCGCCGTTCCACTTTTTTGACATCCTCCGCAGGCGGGAGGTTTTCAGGGACGATGCCGCGATCTATCAGCATGGCTCTTACGGCTGCATTGTTATCAACATGCTCTACCGTGATAGGTTCTGCCCCCTGTAAATCCTTGGAATGGACATTAACCGATGTCATTTCGGCGGCCAAGTCTTTCGCTTTGATGCTGACAGTCGGAAGGAAATCAGCTACCGGCCGGTTATCGGGGGCTCCTAATTTGCGTTTTAGCGCGGCCGTACCCAGCCGGAAAAGGGCCTGATCGCCTTTTGAGCGAATAACCGCAAAGTCGCTGTTACCGACCCCACGCTCGTACAGAACGCCCGACAACGCCTTTTCCGTTTCCGCCAATTTCGCCCTGGCCTGAACTCTTTCACTGTCAAGTATTCGTTGTTCAATAATTTCGGCACGCCGTGTCTGTACCGCAAAGTAATTTTGGGCAAAGGCTATCTGTTCTTTTTTACTATCTCCGTTTTGGGCAATAAGATAACAGGCATAGCGGGTGAGCAGGATGTCATCAATCTCATGCCGGGCGCCTTTCCCGGCCTCGATCACCTTCCTGGCTTCAGGAAAGTGATCCTCAATATGTTGACCCGCATTTTTGCATGAATCCTTTGCTTTTTCTATAACTTTTGCAAAATTCTCCCATTTTGCATATCCAAGTAAAACCTGTAAATCCCGCGCGCTCCAACACTCTATCCCCTCAAATTCTGACGCGGCGGCCTCAAACCGTTCAAACAAGTTCTTAATTTCTACCGATTTCATTTAAGCTCTCCATAAAGTTTATCACTCACAAATATAAAATGATAGACAGAATCTTCCGTTTCCCCCCACCACGCCCTGGAACTTAGCGTACTCGTCCTCCTGGGAGAAGGCGGGGATGGCGGCGAACGCCAGGATAACCAGAAACAACCGTTTCATTATTCATCTCCTTTAAAATGTTCCAAAGTCTCAAAATTGATATGCTATTGACAAGATTATCGGAATATTGTACCATAAAATCAAGAGGGAAACATAATGTAATAATTACGTCCGGTAAGAACTCCTGGTTTTCACAGGGGAAGTCCGGTCTGTTTTATTGCATAGGAGGAAAAGTTATGGATAAGAAAGAGAAGAGAACCAATATGAGTGTGGATTATGACACTTTGCCATGGCCGGATAAAATATTTCTTTATTTTTTCGCGGCATTTCATCCGAGAGTGATTGTTAAGGTGCTGTGTGCCGCTGTAAAAATGCGGGAAGAAGAAGATGAAATTATCAAAATGCTCAAGACTTAATGGTTAATGCTGAAAACCGTGTTAGAGATGATAAAATTTCTCCCCGCAAACTGGGCATTTCATGATTACCTTCCTAGGTGTGGTGAAAGCAATGAGATGTATGCGCTTCTCTTCCTTAGGAGTTAAATCTAAACTTTCTCTTCTCGATTTTCTTCTGTCAGAAGATCGCAAGAAAGATCCAATCTGAAACCGCAGGAATATTCGTTGATGCCCGTGTCCGTACTTACTTCCAAAATGCCGGGTAAAAATAACGAATTGGTCTCCTTGAGAAATTTGACAATACGTTCATATTCCTCTATTACTTTTCTTGTCTGTTTTTTTAGCAGCGATGCGGCATAAACCCCGTCTATTTTCATCATTTACCTCTTTAATGACAGCGAACTTATCCTTCGCCAGTACCTTCCCCTTGCCGGTACGATTGAGCAGCACCTTCAGGAGAAACCGCTGTCTTCAAAAACGGCGGAAACATAGCGTAATCCGTTTCTTTTAGCCAATCAGCCGGGGCAATGTCCAAATGGATTACCCCGGTAAATTTAAGCCCGTTCCGTTCGGCCTTCGCTGAAATGACTTCATACCCTGATGATTTGAATAAGTCCTTAATCTCATTAAACGGCGGGGTAGAGCCGGGATTTCTTCCCAAATTCAGCCATGTAACATTTTCCACAATGTCCTCCAGCAAATAATATGTACATAGTATACCGCAAACCGCCCGCCATGCCAAGCGTCATCCGAACATTCGGATGGCCGGCCCCTTGACGATTTTACCCCAAAAACCGTATAATGAACAATATAGAAGATTGCGCCCAAGGAGGCGCGTTTAGGCGCTGAATAGACAAACAGGCCGGATCGAGGGATACCCCTCTGTCCGGCCTGTTTGCGTTTTGGAGGATAAATGGCGGACAGCACAGGCTTTGTCGAGGAGGTAATCGCCGCCGGCGGAAACTATCCCGCGCTTGCCCAAAAGCATTACGGCGATTGGACCCAATACCCTAGGATTGTGGATGCAAACCCGCAGTTTTCCGGCAGACCTCCTCATACTGATACCAGCTACACCCCGCCCGTCAAAGCTCCTACCCTTTACAAGGGCGATGTGGTGTATGTGCCGATTGATCCTGCCCCGCCCTTACCGGAGGAAGGGGCCGGCATTGAAAACAACTCATCGGGCGGGAAAAAAGAGTTTAGAAAAGCTGGCAACGGCCGGTTTGGTATAAAAACCCAATTCCCCAACCCCAAAGTAGAGATTTTCACCGGCGGAAACCCCGATAAAGCCGATTTGACCTATGAAGGTTTGGCAAAAGACGGCGTTCAATCAAATCTCCTCGGCTATACCTTTTCCGAGGGCGTGGAGGATTTGGAAGGATCCTTTTCTATAACCGTGGAAAATGAAAAAATTGGCGGTAGGACCTCCTATGATTCAATCCCCCTGCGGAGCGTGGTAAAGATTTACGAGGCTGATGACAAAAATCCTGCCTTTATTGGTATCATAAAACGGCGGCAGCTAAAATCTTCAATGACCGGCCAGGGGCCGAAGCGGACTATAATGTTTATGGGGAAAAGTATCATATCCGTGATTTCAGAATATGCCGTAAGCATGGATTTACGAATAGCATTTACCGATCCTGAAAAAGAATCAAGACAACTCACTGAAAATCTCTCAAAAAAAGAACTGTCCATAAAATCTTTTATGAAGGAGACATGGGATGATTTTTTTAAGCAGGGTGAGGCTAATACGGAATCCGCCGCTTCTATAAAAAAAATAATCGAAGATTTTATAGGCGGCTTTGACAGCTTTGTTTCAGGAGATAATGAACGGACCCTGCATTACAATATCACCGGCGCTTTTTACAGCGAGGGCAACAACACCATTGATCAATTATGGCGTAATGTGTTGCCCCAGCCGCTCTATGAAATTTTCGCTTATTGCGACAGGGATACCGGCAAGCCCATGATTAAAGCGCGGGAGGAGCCTTTCGGCTTCCCCGATACAGATAATCAGGATTGGCATAACTTGGATATTTATGAAATAGATCCGCTTGACCTTATTGATTATGACATAAATCAAAGCGATGAGGAGGTATACAATGTCTTTATGTCATATCTTTTGGGTTCGCCGATGTCGCACGATTTTTATTTGGGATCTCAATCAAAACAAGAAATCATGCTTGTAAAAGACGAAGCGAAACTCTCCTTGTACGGATATAAACCTCTTCAAGTTTCTTTTCGCGGGTATGATAAGCAGGGCGCGGAAACGGATTCCCTTGAAGATATTTTTAAGAAGCTCGCTCAAAAGACACGATACTGGTACGGCCGTCTTGATGAAATGTTTAGCGGAACCATAACTGTTATTACAGATTTTATTAAAGACAGGGATCATAATACAGACCGGAATCCCCGTATCGGGTGCCGCGCGCGTTTTCTCGGCGGTGAATTTTATATCAACAAGGCAGATCACCGCTGGAATTACGGCGGAACGCCGACAGTTACACTCGCCATATCGCGCGGAATGATATACACCAATAAAGGGTATCAGGTTTCAGGCGGGGCGGGCGTTCTTTCGGACATCGGGAAGCAGTTTAAGGAACTGGAGCGGCAATGAAAATTATTGTAAAAAACCGTCAAATACCAGATCGGGCGCCGGAGGCGCGGAAAGTACCGCATAGCCGGCCTTATCTTAATCGCTACGGAGCGTGGGGCTATGTTGAAAAAGTATATTCCGGCGATCATTCGGCGGATGTTTTTCTTGACATAGGAACTTACCTAAAACGGTGCCCTGTTAGCAGCGGGGAGTGGGTTGTGCCGGGGGAAGAATACACCAGCGGCGAGCGGAATCTGCCGCCTGTCGGGGCACGGGTGTTCGTTCTCATGCCCTATGGCAATATAACCTATGACGGCTGTTTTGTTTTATGCTCCGGTTTTATTGTTACCGATAAACCGGAAAAAGAAGCCTTTATGGAGGATGAAAAGGAAAAATCGAGAAAGCGGGTAAAGCCGGGGAACTGGAAAGAGTTATACGATTACACAACCGGAACGCATGAGATTGTCTCCCCGGATGAAAAAACCAGTATGAAAATTGATTACGGCGCAGGGGAGGAAAAAAAGGAAAAACCGGAACTGCATGTAACGCTTTTTGAAAAGACTAAGCTGGATATAATAGACGGGGACAGCGCAAACCTTTCCATTTTTGACGGCGAGGTTAAGGTTGAGCATAAAAAGGGCTATAACGCGAAGGTTACGGTTTTTGATACCGAATTCACCATAAAAGAGGGTGAGGTAACAATGCACCCAAAGAAAACCGCCGTTGAAGTAGATGGTGATTTAACATTCAAGACCAACGGAGAGGGCAAATTTATGTCCGAATCCGGCTTGCTTGAAATAGGGAATGCTATTGGAGTGCTTGGAACCATGATCGCTGAATTTATAGACGGTGTTTCAAATGCCGTTACTATAGGAAGTCCGGCAACGCATACTATGAATCCGGCGACAAAAACGGCATTGGCAACTCTTAAAGCAAAGTGGAATCAGGTGTTTTCATAATGGGATTGAACGCAGCGACCTTAAAAAGCGATCTTCTCAACGCTTTCCGCTCCATGACAGACGGTGAAGATTCTGTTTTTGCGGAGGGTGTCGCTACATCCACGGGCGATTACACCGAAAGCGGATCAATCGTTACGGCGGATGCGGGGCCGGTGAGCGGCGGCGTTTTTGCCGGGGCAGGAAACGGCGACAACACCGCCAACGATCAAATTTGCCGTGGTATTATACTTGCCGCCTGTAACGCGATGCGGACAATGACAACAGGCGGAAACGCCTGTCTTGCCGCCCAGCTTGCCCATGCGATTCATTCTATGGTTATGGGGGGAGAGGTAAATACGGATGTCGTGGGTGTGGTAACTCCGCCGCCGTCCGCGTCGCCCTTCCCGCGCAATGGAAAAGCAAAGGGCCAACAATTAGGTGTTTCCGCCCCTATGCAAGCCGCTTTCCTTGCCGCTTTTACGGCGATGGACGGCATGACGGAAGGCGGCGGTGAATACCTGGCACAACAAATTGCTGCAGCGGTAGACGCTTACCTGAAAGCGGCTGTAGTTAATACGGATGGACAGGGCGCTTTGGCGGGATGTAAAGGGATAGGGGCGATGACATAATGGCAAGAAAACTGAAAACCGATTTATGGAAGAAGGCGTACCTCATAGAGTTTATGTCAAAAGACGGAAAAGAAGTTGAAGATTCTTTTACTTTCTCTGTGCCGCCTGAAAGCGAGGAGATAACCTATTCCCAAAGGAAAAGCGAAACAAAAACTTTCGGCGGCCTCCATGTTGACGACTATGGGATGGACGCCGCGAAGATCGTGCTTTCCGGCTCCACTATAAACCGGGACTTAAAAAGAATCTATCATCCAGAAAAACAGATCGAGTGGAAAAGCGGCGAGGAAGAAATATATTTGCTGCGCGATCTTTTGAAAAAATATAAAACAGCCGGTAATGCAGAGAGAAAAATATTTCTTTACGATCTGTCAAAAACAAGATACGGCAGGGGAACAAACATTAAGAATTATTGGCGCGTGTTTCCCGGCGATTTTAAGATACGGCGGTCTTCTGACAGGCCGTTTGCCTATAAATATACGATTGAGTTCACCGCTGTAGACATTGAGAACGGCTGCCGGAAACAGGAATACGGGTTAGAATATGTGGAAAAAGCTGTTAAGGGGATACAGGATGCCGCCGGTTGGATAAGAGAAAAATTATCATTCATTGATACATTTACAGGATGGATTGAAAAAGGGCAAATATATGCCGAAAGTATAAATGTTATTTTGGAAGAAATTGATTCAAATATTAGGGATATTACAAACATCTTTGATACGCTCTCAAATGCGTTTTTGGGCTATGCCGATATACTCGACAATATTATTGGCAATGCCGGCAGTATTTTAAGCATACCTAAAGACGCCTCTCAAAAATATATGAACATAGGGCTTGAATTTATGAACGCCGGTAAAAGGCTGTTGAAATCAACGGAGAATCTTTTTGATACGGCTATGGCAATGTTCGATAAAGAATCGCCGTATTGGGAAGATATGAAAGCGCAGGCAGATTTGTACGGCATGACGGCAGAAGAATATCACGATATATGGTTTGATCTGCTGACCGATATGGAAAATGAGGCAAGCGCTGTTGCAGCGGCTTCAAAAGATAACAACCTGCCTGATATAACTCCCGGCGGAACCGGCCCTGAAACAGGGAAACCGCTGTATATTCCAACCTACGGCTATGAAGAGGTAACGCTTAACTCCACGGACACGTTCGAATCGCTGGCGGCGCAATATCTGGGAAGCCCCGGCATGGCGGTTATCATAGCGGCGTATAACGGCGCCGCTTCAATGGATGAACTGAATCCGGGCGATACCATAAAAATACCGATACTCACGCCGCCAAGCCGGAGTTCATCAAACCGTATTTATTCACCGCCGGATGAAAGGGATAATTACGGACGTGATATTTACCTTAACAATGACGGCTGCACGGCAGCATCGACCAGCGGCGATTATCAACTTACCGGCGGTACTGATAATCTAAATCAGGCAATACTTTTGCGCTTGCGGGAAAGCGTAAATAAAAGCATACGGCTGAACGCTTACGGCATACGGACAAATATCAGCGATCCCGCGGCGGGCGTTGCCTATATTATTTCATCGATTGATTTGACGGTCAATATGGAGCCGCGAGTGAGCGCGGTTGAAAATATCAGCTTTGCCGGCGCGGGGGACGGGCTGAATGTAACGGTGGAATACACGGACATAAACCGCAACGGCGGAAACGTGTCAGGGAGGGTATAAATGCAAACAAAGTCATTTGATGAAATAGCAGAGGCAATGAGAAACTATGTCATTTCCCACCAGGACAAGCTCACCGATTTTAACGACGGGGCGGTACTGGAATCGCAGATAGAAGCAACGGCGCGGGAACTGGCTTTGCTTTATGTGCGTTGCCGTGTCGGATTCTCTTCATACCTGCGGGCTTTGCCGTATTCTGTTTTCAACTTTCAAAAGAAGGAAGGGCTTAAAGCCTCCGTCAATCTTGTTTTTTCGCGGGCAAAGCCCTTCTCCTACGAAACGCCGATACCGATAGGCTCCGCGGTCGCGGCGGGCGGCTTGAAATTCCTTACCGCGGAATTAGGCACGGTACCTTCCGGCGCGAAGGATTCCGCCCCGATAACGGCGGTAGCGGAGGCGGCCGGCGAAAAGTACAACGTCGGGCCGCAGAGCGTTAAAACGCTGATAACCGCGCTCCCGTCAGACATTGTTACCGTGAGCAACGCGGCATCCGCGGCCGGAGGCGCGGATAGCGAGGATTGGGGCGCGTACATAAGCCGCTTTGCCGATTTTATTCTGGGGCTTTCCCGGACAAACGGTTACGGCTTTCTTTCCGGCCTTACGGAAACACACCTTGTTCGATCCCTGCAAATTGACGAACACTTCCCGCCCATAGATAACATCTGGAATATGACCGTCTACCTTGAGGACGGATCGGGCGGAATGACCGGGGAGGCAATAGCGCAGGTAAAAGCGAAGATAGACGGAGACCGGACAAAAACCAACGGCGGATGCCGGGCTCCCGGCATCCATATCCGGTATTTAACACCGGAAAAAATACAGGTAAGCCTTAACATTCGTGTTACCGTTACGCAGGATGTGATAAACGACCTGGGGGAATCGGTTGTCATCTACGAAGTTACCGAGGCAGTCAAGAAGTTTATCAACGGGCTTTTGATCGGGCAATCGGTTTTAATCTCCGATCTAATCGTAGTGTTGCGGCGGATGTACTATATCATTGACGTAAAAATACCCGATCAGGAAAACATTGAAATCAATACACGCCAGATTGCCCGTTTCAAAAATTGTAATGTAACGGCGGTAATACAATGAACGGGAGCGGGGGATTGAATCTGCTTGATTTTCTTGCGGCCGGCATAAATAAGAATGATCCGGTTATTCAGGCGGTCCTTTCCGATTACGAAGGACATGGCGCAACCGCGAATGAACTCGCAGAGTTGATCGCGTTTATTGATTACTACACCCGCACCGATGGCGTAAAGCGTCACGAGGGCGAAAGCCTTGAAATGATCGTGAAGCAGTTTACGAAGTTACGGCGGCAGTTGGAAGAAACCGATGCGGTATTGTTGCGGCGTATGCGCTCTCTCACGGAGCGGCAGGGTGATGAAATATGGGGGAACGGGCCGAATCTTGAGCATGTTTTTGAAACCTACTTTTGCGGTATAAACGCCTATGTGTGTGAAAGCACGAATGAAGAAAGCCTCCTCCAAAACGGCGGTTTTGAGGAAGATACGGACGATTGGACTCTTGCGGGCGGCGCGGCGTATACCGCCGATGCCCGGTTTTCTGAAAAGCGCGGTTTGTATTTTAACGGCGCTGACGGGCAATCATGCCTCCAAGCGCTGATTGATATTTCGGCGGGCGCGTATACCCTGCATTTTTTCCTGAAAGGAAAGTGCGGCGTGATAATTCAGGACGCGGGCGGGAAGTATTTTAACGCCGCTGAAAAAACATTATGGCATGAAGAAATAAATCCCTGGCAGGCCGAGCCGGTTACAAACTGGTTTGACAATAATGACGAATGGCGGGACGCTTTTTGCTTTGTACTTTTGCGGGCGGAAACCGCGAAACTAAAGATCAAGTTTGTTTCGGCGGCGGGCAGGGATGCGTTTATAGATTATGCGCGTTTTTTCCTGAAACCGCCTAACCCGTCGTACACTATCGTAATTCAGTATGAAGGGTACGCCGTTGAGGATAAAACCCTGCGCCTTGCGGCAGGGGAAGCCGATCCGATTGAAGATGCCGGGTACGGCAAAGAGAGTTATTTTGACCATTCATATATCGTGGGGCGTAAGGGCGCCCTGCAAAGCGCGGTGTATAAATCCGTGCTGGACATGGTGCGGCCGAGGGGAATACAGGCTTTTGTTGAATTTGTGGAGCGGACGGAAACCGAGGAACAATGACCTATACTTGACGGAAGAACGGCGTAACCATATAATTGGACAACAAGGCAGTTTTATGTGCGCCCAAGGAGGCGCGTTTTAGGCGCTGAATAGACAAACAGGCCGGATCGAGGGATACCCCTCTGTCCGGCCTTTTGCTTTTTGGAGGGTATTTTGGCAAATGATATTACAACCGCTCTCGTTTATGAACACGAGATAGCGAAAAATACCGACTTTCGGCACGGCTTTGAAAGCCTTATACGAAACGCCGCGATTTTGGATCGTATGCTGGTATCGGCCGACATTGACTATCTTGTCGGCGGCGGCGTGAGACCGGCAGCGGGCGCGGTTGGTATTCAGATTGAGAAGATGTGGGGCAACGGGCTGCTCCTTGACCTTCCCATTTACAATAAACAGCTTACACCGGTCATTCCCATAACGCCGCCTGCCGGCGGCACCCGCATTGACACCGTACAGGCGCGGGGATTTTTTGAGGCATACGATAACCAGCGGCGGGCGTTCTATAATACCGATACCGAAACCGGACAATTCTTTGACGTAAATACCAAAGAGCGGTTGATCATCCAGTATCAGGTAAAGCAGGGCGCGGTCGGGGAGGATGCCGCGCCGGAAGCCGATACCGGCTGGCTGAAACTTTCTGAAATTCTTATGCGCCCCGGTATTTCGGTAATCGCCGGCGCCGACATCCGCAATGTTACCGCTATCCGCCAAGGAGAGGAAAATCCGGCGTGGACTACGCAGAAAGCCCGCACATTCCTGGTCATTCCATCGCAGGGCTTACAGCGGTTATTTTTGGAAGAACATGACAGCGAAGGAAAGCATAGGCAAAAAGTAATTCGCGGATCAAACATTGATTTTGGTACAGGAACGGGCCAGGTCAATGGGAGGCTCGTACCATTTGGACAAAATTACACGGCGGGGGATGATGCTTTTCTCGCTTCCGACAGCCTTTGGGACGCGCTCGTAAAGGAAGTTGTTTACAGGCGGGCGAATGCAGCCTCTCTTTCCGAAGCTATAAGCACAATCGGCGCTATCCTTGCCGATACGGTCCGCGACGCGCCGGCCGACGGACGCCTGTACGGACGAAAAGATCAGCAATGGTCTGAAATTGTTTTACCGGAGGACCGGGGCGGGGATGCGATAAAAACTTTTAAACTCTACAGCGGCACCCAGCTTACCATAACCAACGCGCTGATTGCGGACAGGCGGCTTAAACGGTATGACATCGGCCTGCCTTTTGTTTCCCCGCAAAGCGAGGTCTACCATTTTGATACGGACTTCAAAAACCAAAATCAGACAACCAGTATCACCCTCGGCTATTCCGTGACGCCTATTCTTGTCGGACGCGATGATTCAAACGGACAAATTTATTTAAGCCCCGCCATGTCGGATGCCGCGCCCTACGAAAATCCGGGCAAGTCCGTCTACGGCAATTTTTCAATATCGGCAAAAATTCCCAACGCCGATTCAACCGTTGAATTCTGGATACGGCTCCCCATCGTTTCCAATATCGCCGTGTTACACTTACGGACGCCGAAAAATGAGGAACTGATTTTTATGATCGGCGGGCAGGATATTGAATATAGCGCAGCGGGCGGCGCAGGGGACATTCCCTATACCGATCCGGGAACAACCGGCGACATTCCCTACAGCGCGGCGGCTGCAACCAACAACCGGCTTGAGCATACCTCACCGAAGGGAATCGAAGTTATAGACTTGAGCGCGGTTGAGATTTATCCGAACACATGGACGCATATCGCGCTTGCCGCAACGCAGCAGAAATTCTCCTTGCTTATTGGAAACAGCAGCTTTGATGTTACAAAGCATTATCAGACCGCGGACGGGGAAAGCGATATTATTATTAACGAGGGGAGGGGCACAGTAAACATTGACGAATTGACTATTGACCGGTTTGCCGCGCTTGCCGCCGCCTCGTTTATCGGCAACACCATAACGCGCATACCATACGGCGGTTTGGATTATACCCAAAAATGGGCGGTCCTCATGTTCGATAATCCTAATCGTATTGTAACAAACCTTTTTGAGGGCGAGCAATTCAGGATGGCGGTTTTAGCCGCCGTAAATAATTCATAGAAGGAGCTTTTATGGCTAACATTGATTGTACGCTAAACGCGATCAAGGCCGCCGGATTTTCAGGGTATACTCCGCCGTTTGGCACAAAGGTTACGGGTTCGGTAACTCCCCGCGATGCTCAAAACAATGTACTGATGCCCTTTGGTTTTCAGCGTCCGAAAGTTGTAACTGAAACCGGTACGACAACGGAAATTCAGGCGAACATTGTTTTTGAGATTGTTGCGGGCGGGATCGACCTCACCCTTGGCGATGCGGCTTTTACCGGGTGCCGGGTTGCGGTGATCAACTCCGCGAACACGGAAGCAACGGTAAAATTCGCCGCATCGCCTAGTGTGAGTATAGCGGCAAGGGCGCACGAGAGTGTTCATTTCGAATGGGTGAACGGCACATGGACGATCGTTAATGATCGGTCAGAATTTATCAACATGATCGACCAAGCTCTCGATCTTGGCGATCGGGCGCATCAGGAGATCGAAAAAACACTCAATCAGCGTATTCAGTCCGGCATTGCCACGATAACCAACCGGGGCGTGATCTCCGGCCTTACCGTGATAAAGAGTACAACGGCTTTGCGGAATATCTCGCTTGATGCCGGGAAGTTCTTTATGAACGGTATGCCGTATGTCTGCCCCGCCTACCCGAACTCCGCGTTAGTGCCGGATAATTACAGTACGGATACGCAGTATTGCTACGCCTATATTTACTTTGACGATCAGGACGGCGTTACCAAGTTTGCCTGTACGCCGCTTGGCGGGAGTGTGCCGGAAAACGGGATGCCGTTATACCGTTTCGCGGTTCCGGCCGGTAACAGTTACCAGAACGATCCCTATCTGAACTCCGTAACGATGACCGATGTCCGCCGCATCGAGGCAGCCTATCCGGTGAAGTTTGACAGTACCGCCTATGCTTCGGTCGCGCTTCCCTTCAATATGCTGGATGCGGAGTACGGCGTACAGCTTGAGGTTATAGATTACAAAGGCGGCGCGAACCCTCTTATGACAATCCGTGTTGGGAGCAAGGCGGCAAACGGCTTTAACATTTACTCGGAAAGTACGCTCGATGTTGTCCGCGTCCGGTGGACAGCTTTGAAGCAGCAATTATAATCGGAGGCTTGCATGATAATTGAGAAGGTTGATCCCGCCCGTGAAAGTTTCAGTGATTACGTCATTGACGGCACGATACTCACGATTGCGGATGTAACGATTGACCTTGCCCTTGAGGAAGGCGGCCAGCAGGTGATGATCCAGTTTGGAAGCTGTCAGGGCAAGGTGCATCGCGGTCTCATGCCGTGTTGTGAACACGTCGCGGATGTCATTATTCCGCCGCGGAAATATCAAACCGTGGTGGTTGACGGCCCGCCGCAAGGCGCAACGCTCAACGGCGTGGATTTGCCGGCAACGCACACGGAGATTGTGCCGATGCCTTTGGATGCGGAATCCGCGGTATTAAATTTGTGGCCCTTGGGCGGCATACAGATCGTAACGAATAATCAGGAGGAAGAAAATGGCGCTGAATAAGGACACGCTGTTTAATGCGGTTTTAGCTTCGGGGAAAATGCACGTTATGTATAACGTGAACGGCGATCCGCTGTATATGGTACGCATCCCGAAATTCAACATTGAGGATGTGGCGCCCGCAGGGGTAAGCATGGGATCCGGCGTTCACCCCGCCTTCATTGTGGGCGGAGTGGCAAAGAACGAAATCTTTATCGGCGCGTTCCCCGCCGCTTTTGAAAAGGCGTGCGCTATTTCAATTCCCGATCAGTTGCCGCAGGCCAATGTCAACTTTGACCAGGCAAAAGCCGCTTGTTTCGCCAACGGCGCGGGCTTCCACATGATGACGAATTGGGAATGGGCGGCGGTTGCCCTGTGGTGTCTCAAAAACGCCTTTCAACCGAGGGGCAATACGATGTGGGGCAAGGCGCATGACGCGGGGTATGAGACTGGCTTACGGCTTGACGGCAGGGATCCCGGCGACACTACCGGTGATGGCAAAACCCTGGGCGGAAGCGGCCCGCTTTCGTGGCGGCACAACAACGGCATCAGCGGTATTGCCGATCTGGTCGGAAACGTGTGGGAATGGCAGGATGGGCTAAAACTTGTCCGCGGCCGTATCTACATGCCCAACGACAACGATTACAACCTTGCGGAAGCCTCATGGCCCGCCCAGGATGTTTACATCGATGCAAGTGTCGGACCTGGGGACGGAAACGGGGCGGCCCAAAGCGGTACTCCTATTCTTTCCAATACCATTTCCAAATTTTCCGAAAATCCCGACGCTTCCGCTGATCTGGATTTGGATTACGCCTATTCCAACTGGAAAGACGCGGGTCTCTCTACCGGTTTTGGAAACCTTACCGCCGCCATACGGCAGCGCATGATGCAGGCCGGGATTGCCCCGAAGTCTGCCTCCGGTGATAGTGCGGGAAGCACCCTTCAGGGCGGTTTGTGGGTCCGGAACTACGGGGAGCGTGTGCCGATCCGGGGCGGCGGCTGGAGCAACGGCGGCAACGCCGGGCTGGGGGCGTTGAGTCTGTTTAGTCGGCGGTCGTACTCGAGCAGCTACGTTGGCTTTCGGCCCGCTTTTATTTCCTGAGCCCCTGAAACCTGATCCCTGGGAGTCTGATCCGTATGCCGGAAAATAGCATGAAGATTATACAGAAATGGGAGGATATGGCGATGTACCTCTATGAGGCAGTGCGATCCTATCCCAAAAATGAAAAATTTGTCTTAGCGGCGAAAACTACCGATGTCCT
>JAISQR010000452.1 GCA_031274035.1 Treponema sp.
GTATAAATTTGCAATTTATTGCAAATTTATACCTTGCAAACTCCCAAAGGAGCCCCGTTAATCGGAATTTTTGCATGAATATGCAAAAATTCACCAAAGTCCCACAGGCTCCTAGCAGCCTGTTTTAAACACACCTACACGCTGAAAACCGGAAGTTTCTCCAGATATACCAGCCCTTCGCCGGTACAACCGCCCTCTTCAAGAAGCGCGGCGGCCCGGCCTGCAATGGTACAGGGAACCTTTTCCAGCAGCCGTTCCGCCGAAGCAAGGGAGCCGCCGGTAGAGACTACATCGTCTACAATGCAAACACGTTTGTTCCGCAGACGTTCCCTGTCCGATCCGTCCAAAACAAGGACCTGCTCATGCCTGGTTGTGATGGACCTTACGCTCTCTACAAGGGCATTCCGCATATAGGATTTTTCCTCCTTGCGGATAACCGCATAGTCCAAGCCAAGTCTAAGGGCCAGGGCATGGGTTAAAGGTATGGCTTTTGCCTCGGGGCAGATCAACATATCAATACCCTGCCGGGGAAAAAGCGGGGCCTGGTATAGAGCTTCGGCAACGGCTTCGATAAGTGCGGTATCTCCCAGCATAACAAAACTTGCGATAGCCAAATGCGGCTGTACCTGCACAATGGGGAGTTTCCGCTCAAGGCCGGCGACATGGAGGGTATAGGTTTTCTGCATTTTAAATACCAATACAGGTCCCTACGGCCTTTGCCGTCCCGATCATGTAATGATCCTGCGGAATCGATTTTATTTTTCCCGCGGGAACACTTAGCTCGACAGACCCGATACTATCGCCTACCAGGGCGGTCATCCTGCCGTATTCGCCGCGGACAAGAAGTTCAGCGGCCTGGGCGCCCAGGCTGGTGGCAAGAACACGATCCGAAGCGCTGGGAACGCCCCCCCGCTGGACATACCCAAGTATCGTCGCTCTTGTCTCCATGCCGGTTTCCTCTTCTATCTCGCGGGCTACGCGGTAGCCGGTGGCGGGCATCTGTTCACGGTACTTCTTCCGTTCTTTCTTGTCCATTCCAGCCTCTTCAACCGAGAGGGCCCCTTCCGCAACAACTACAACGGAAAAACCTTTTCTATTGCGGACGCGTTCTTCAATATGCTTACCAATAACCTTTATATTGTAGGGAATTTCAGGGATAAGTATCACATCACCGCCGCCGGCCACGCCTGCATAGAGTGCAAGCCAGCCGGTTTTATGCCCCATAAGCTCAATCACCATAATGCGGTTATGGCTTTTCGCCGTTGAATGAAGCCTGTCTACAGCTTCTGTGCCTATGGACAAGGCTGAATGAAAGCCAAAGGTCCTATCGGTACCGACAATATCATTATCAATAGTCTTGGGAAGCCCAATTACATTGAGACCTTCCTGAGCGAGAAGGTGCGCGGTAGTATGCGTTCCGTTCCCTCCCAGTACGACAAGGCAGTCCAGGTTGAGCTTCCGGTAATTCTCTTTGATATTGCCGGCCTTATCCCCTTCAACTACGATATCGTAAAAGCCGGATTGTCTGGCCGCGTCCTTATCTTTTTTAAAAGGTTTCTCCCGGCTTGCACCCAGGATAGTACCCCCGCTGGTCAGTATACCGGAAAAATCATCAGGTTTAAGGATACGCACATCTTCATCAATAAGCCCCCTAAAACCGTTAAAAATACCGACTATGGTCATATTGTAACGGTAATGAGCGGCAAGGCAAATACTCCGAATTGCGGCGTTAAGACCGGGGCAATCACCCCCTGCCGTTAGAATTCCAAATGTCTTAGCCGCGCTTTTTAGCCCTGTATCCACACTCGTCCCCCTTACCGTCATTTTATACGGTACGGCCCCTTACTTCAATAGAGGCGTCTCAATATTCAGCGGTTTTACTTTTAAGCGCGAAAAACACGAAATATACGAAAAGAACACAACGGCCAAGGGGCGCAAAGGACGCTCAATAAAGCGTGCGAAAGCACGTCTTTCCAATTAAGGCAGTACAGCGTAAGGCCCAATAAAAGTTGTGGCTTAAAATTAATGCTTTAGGCCGTAGAGAGTGCTTTCTCACCAAAACCTTCGTGTCCGCGAACCATAGGTTCGATGTGCATCTTCGTGGTTAAATTTCTCCAAATTTGGGTATGTTCGCGGTACTTGGAAGTAGTGTACTTTCCTTTTTCGCGTCCTTTTCGTGCCTTTCGCGGTTGAATTTCTTAAAAGTAAAACCGCTGAAAATTTAGACACTTATGTTGATTATATCCCTGTAAGTATGGTATTATAGTATGATTAAGAAAGGGGCGGATCCCTTTTGTGAGGGTCCAAGCACTTGAGAACACGTATAAATATCGCATATATCTGAGTAGTTACTAAAATTCTCTTATATTTTTAGAGAGATTGATTTTATATATTTAAGGAAAATACTTATGGGAAACAACACTGCTGTTTCAGCCAAACGGAAGACGCTTACCGCTCTTGTCCTTACAAGCCTCTTTGCCGCCCTTATCGCGGCGGGGACTTTTATTTCAATCCCCCTTCCCTTTTCGCCGGTGCCTATTGTGCTGCAGAATCTCTTTGCCGTGCTTGCCGGCCTTATCCTGGGGCCGATCTTCGGCGGCGCCGCGGTTGCCCTTTACCTTACCGCCGGGGTGCTGGGGGCGCCGGTATTTGCCGGCGCCGCCGGCGGCATTGCGCATTTTGCGGGGCCCACCGGCGGTTTTCTTTTCGGCTACCTACTTGCGGGTTTTACCGCGGGCCTTATTGCCGGGCGGCCGCGGTGCGGTGTTCAAACACCGCTTTGGAAAATTATCGCGGCGTCCGCTGCCGGGTTTCTAATTATCTATGTGTCTGGGGTAATACGGCTTAAATATGCTATTAATAAGGATTGGGCGGCGGCTTTAACGGCGGGGGTTCTTCCTTTTATTATAGGGGATGCTGTCAAGGGCGTCATTGCGGTTGTTATTACCCGAAGGCTCAGGCGCGCCGCCGCCGCCGCGCTAGAGGAATAATGCTTGGAGGCAGCCCTTCTTTGAGGGAAATTCTCTTTTCCGTGCGGAATCTATCCAAAACTTTTCCAGGGACCGGTTATAACGAAGGCGGATTCCGGGCCTTATCCGGTTTGAACCTGAATATTTTTGCCGGCGAATGTCTCCTCGTTGCCGGTTCCAACGGTTCAGGTAAAACGGTCTTTATGAAGATACTTGCCGCGCTGATGGACCTGAGCGGCGGCGAGGTCCTCTTCCGGGGTCTGCCTCTGGAAAAAGCCGTACCCCGCCTCCGCCGTGAACTGGGCCTGGTGTTCCAGGATGCCGATGCCCAGATTATAGGCGAAACCGTAGTCGAGGATGTTGCCTTTGGGCCTAAAAACCTGGGGGCTTCCGGTTCTACCCTTGAAGAGCGGGTAAACCGGGCTCTGGAGAGCATGGGGCTTTCCGCCAAAAGGGACTTTTCAAGCCGCGATCTTTCAGGCGGCGAAAAACGCAGGCTGGCTGTTGCCGGTATACTTGCTATGGGCTGCGAGATTATTATTCTGGATGAACCTTTTGCCAACCTTGATTATTTCGGGGTAATACAGGTGCTGGAACTTATCAGAGACCAGAAAAAACAGGGCAAGACCCTCATTGTCCTGACGCATGAACTTGAAAAGGTTCTGGCCTTTGCCGATAGGCTCCTTATCCTGGATAGGGGGATACTGCGGGATGACGGTAAACCGGAAGAAGTGTTGGACCGGCTTCTCCCCGAATACGGCATACGGGATCCGCGGCAGAGTTACCGGAGCGCTGGGGACTGCACATGGCTTCCCGTTTAAAGCGGTCTGCCGGCGTCAGGCCCTTTGCCTACCGCCAGGGAAAAAGCCTTGTCCACCGGCTGCCCGGCGGTCTTAAACTGCTTGGACTGTTCTTCATTTCCGCCCTTATCTTTATTTCTGAACCGCCCCTCTCTGCTGCCGGGAAACTCACGGCGGCTGTTCTGATTCTGAGCGGCGCCTTTACCGCCGCTATACGGCCCTGGGAGCTTTTCCGGGGGATAAGACCCCTTCTTGTCATGCTTTCCTTTGTGCTTGCCTTTCGTTCCGTTACTTTTAATTCTGAGAACCTTCCGATCTTTGATACGGAAGGTTTTCTGGACGGCCTTGTCTTTGCCGTCCAGATACTCCTCTCCTTCGCCGCGAGCGCCCTCCTCTTCTGTACGACCACCATGACGGAACTGAGGGCTTCCCTTGAAAAAGCCGAGGCGGTTCTGACCTATCCCTTTGTCAGCGCGCTCCGTCCATTGAAACAGGAATGGGCGCAAAACCTCCGCGCCGGTCTGGAACGGAGGCATCTCAGCCTTGGCATAGCCCTGATGCTCGGTTTTATGAGGAAATTCTTTGAACATTGGGAAAACGCAAACTGCGCGTGGGAAGCGCGCTCGGGCAGGGGGGGCATAAACCGCATTACGGTGCTTATCCCCCTGCTTACCGAGCGCATGATACGCAGTGCGGCGGAAACCGCACAGGCCATAGAAGCGAGGGGCTACGGCGAAAAGTAGACCGGATTCGGTATACCGTCTGTGCGGGTTTACCCCCCGCTTTCGGGGCGTCCATAAAACTATTGGAGGTGGCGGGAGTCGAACCCGCGTCCTGGTATGCAGAGCAAAGGCGTCTACAGGTTTAGCTGCGCATTGAATTGTCGGGACAGGCTTGGCTGCACAGCATGCGGCCTATCCGTATTCCGGGATTATCTTGTCGTCCTCCGTCCAGAAAACAGAGACGGAAACAAAGTTTCCTGCGACCAGCCTTGATTGCATCGGAAATTCAACCCCTCAAGGCGGCGGGGCTGGTTTCCGCGCTCCGCTGCTTACGCGGCGAAAGCGAGACTGTCGTTGTCGGCAGTTAAATTTTTTGCCGGATTAAGGCGTCCGGCGCGGACTTACATCCTGTCCACCTGCAACCTGTACCCCGAACCATACCAGTCGAAACCGGGGCACCCCCATTTTTATAGAAATCGTAACTACTCGGTACTCATACGCGGGTAACAAAATATATACAAGCCGCACATACCTAAGTAATTATTTATAATTATATATCTGTTGACAATATAAGTCAATAGTGATGTTAATACTATCAGAGAGGTTTACCATGCTTCTGACAATTACCTGTTTCGGCGAAAATGCCTTCGATTTGGGCTATCTCCTGCACAAGCATCCCGGGCGCCCCCAGATTTTTGAACTTAACTTCGGCAAGGCCTATGTTTTCTACCCTGAAGTTACGGCTTCAAGCTGCACTGCCGCTTTGCTGCTCGATATAGACCCGCTGAATCTGGCCCGCGGAAAGCCGGACGCAAAATCCGGCGGGATTTTCGACTATGTAAACGACCGGCCTTATGTTTCTTCATCGTTTATCAGCGTTGCTATCTCGCGGGTATTTGGAGCCGCTATGAACGGCCGCTGCGAGGAGCGTAAGGAAGCGGCCTTGTCAAAACTTGATCTCATGGCAAATCTTACCATGCTGCCATGCAGGGGTAATACAAAAATGTTAAACGCGGTTTTTGAACCACTGGGATACACTGTAGAATTCTCGCAGTGCCTCCTGGATGAAAAATTCCCTGAATGGGGGCGGAGCCCCTATGTCAATTTAATCCTGCGGGGCAGGGTCAGGTTACAGGATCTCCTGCGGCACCTCTATGTGCTTATTCCTGTCTTTGATCATCGCAAGCATTACTGGATTTCCGATGATGAAGTGGATAAATTGATAAACCACGGCGAGGGCTGGCTTCCGGATCATCCCCAAAAAGAATTTATCGCGGGACGGTATTTTAACAAGCTCCGTCATTTTACCCGCATTGCCCTAAACCGGCTATCCCTGGACCGCCTGGATAACGGGGAAGGGCCGGGTCAGGACGCCGAGGAAGCCGGCATTGAAATTGTTCCATCGATCAACCTGAACACCCTGCGGTTGGAAGCCGTGTTTACCGCAATCAGGGAAAGCGGCGCCCGTTCGGTGCTTGATCTCGGCTGCGGCGAGGGGAATCTCCTTAAACTTCTCCTTAATAATAAAAATCTTGTAAAGATAGCCGGCGCCGATGTTTCGGCGGCTGTTCTGGAATATGCCGCGGACAAACTCAACCTGGACAGGATGACCGAATCCCAGAGGGCAAGGATCGATCTCTTCCAGGCTTCGCTATGCTACCGCGATAAACGATTCCTGGGCTTTGATGTAATTGCGCTTGTTGAGGTGATAGAGCACATTGATGAAAACCGCCTGAATGCCCTTGCCGAAAATATCTTAGGCGAGGCAAGGCCCAAAACCATCATCATAACTACGCCGAACCGCGAATACAACAGGCACTACCCCCTGGCAGCAGGTTCTTTACGGCACAGCGATCACCGCTTTGAATGGACGCGTGCGGAGTTCCGTTTGTGGGCGGAAAAAATTGCGGGGCAGTTCGGCTACCAGGTAGGTTTTGAGGGGATAGGCAATCCCGATACGGAAACGGGTACACCCACCCAAATGGGTATCTTTCAGCTATGCGGATAAACCCCGCCGTATTAGGATGAATTTTCCGCACAGCTTATTAATGGGCGGCTATTCCTTTACCGCGCCGATCATAACCCCCCGCGCAAAATACTTCTGTAGGAAAGGATAGACGCAGAGGATCGGTACGGTAGCGACAATGATAGTTGCGTACTTAATCGTGGCGGCCACCGATTCCTGATCGCCCGCGTCAACGCCGGTGGACATGGCCACCGCGGAATTCTGTAGGAGGATCTCCCTGAGTATAACCTGCAAGGGGTAGAGTTCCCGCCTGCGGAGGATGGCGCTGGCCCAGAACCACGCATTCCAGATGCCGATCCCGTAATAGAGGATCATCACCGCCAGAATCGCCTTGGACAGGGGCAATACAATGGAAAAAAGTATCCGTACATGGCCCGCACCGTCGATGATAGCCGCTTCCGTAAGGGAATCGGGGATCGCCCCAAAGGAAGTTCTAAGGATAATCATATTGTAGGTACTGATCGCAAAGGGAATAATGAGCCCCCAGAGGGTATTGGTCAGATGCAGGTCCCGCAGGTTAAGATAGAAGGGGATCATCCCCCCTGAAAAGAACATGGTAAAAGTGATCAGCATCATGATAGGCTTTTTAAACAACACCTGTTTACGGGAAAGAAAATAGGCCCCCAGGGAGGTCATAAAAAGGCATACGATAACCCCTACAACCAGCACAAAGAGGGTATTCCGGTAGCCCAGGATGATCATAGGATTCTGAAAGACCTTGAAATAGGCGTTCACGCTGAATCCTAAAGGCTGGAAGAGTATCCCCGTATGCTGCATGAGGAGGTTGTTGTCGCTGATGGAAGCAAAGAGGACATAGAGCATGGGATAGAGGCACATCAGTGCAACGACGCCGATAAAGATATAATTAAAAACCGCAAAGATATTCTCTCCCTGGGTATGTTTAACACCACCGGTTGTTTTCATAGTATGCCTCCTACCACAAACTCGTTTCGGACAGTTTCCGGCTCATCTTATTCGCCATAAGCAGCAGGGTAAAGTTGATAGCAGAATTAAACAGGCCAATAGCGGTGGAATAACTCCAGTTCTGCTCCAAAAGGCCCACCCTATACACATAGGTTGATATAATATCCGCCGTTTCGTAGGTAGCGGGGTTGTAGAGCAGAATGGTCTTTTCGTATCCGATGCTCAAAAGGTTCCCGATTCTAAGGATAAGGAGGATCACAATGGTGGGGGTGATGGAAGGAAGGGTAACGTGGATAAGCTGTTTGAAGCGCCCCGCCCCGTCTATCATGGCCGCCTCGTAAAGCTGAGGATCGATGCCTGAGAGGGCGGAAAGGTAGATGATGGTTCCCCAGCCCACGCCCTGCCATACATCGGAAGCCACGTAAATGGTCCGGTACAGGCTCGGCGTCTGGAGGAGGGGGAAGCGTTTCCCCCCAAAGAAGGCTATGATATCATTAAAAAGGCCGGTGGACATGGAAAAATCCGTGATCATCCCGGCGATAACGATAATCGAAATAAAGTGAGGCAGGTACGTAATCGTCTGGGTCAGGCGCTTGTAGGTGCCGTGCCGTACCTCGTTCAGAAGGAGCGCCAGTATAATGGGAGCGGGAAAACCAAAAAGCAGGTTGTAAAAACTAATGAGGAAGGTATTCCGCAGCAACCGGAAAAAATAGGGAGAATTGAAAAAACGAACAAAATTCTCCACCCCCACCCAGGGGCTCCGGGCAAACCCCCTGCCGGGGGAAAAGTCCTTGAACGCGATTAGAGCCCCGTACATCGGTTTATAACAGAAGAGGGCATAAAAGAGAAGTACCGGTAAGACCAGCAGGTACAAGGACCAGTTTCTCTGCATGTCCTTGCGGAGGGTGGTTGAAATCCGGTTCATGGCATACTCCTAATGCCAGCCGGAGAAGAAAATCCCCGGTCCGGCCTTGATGGTTTAACGGGCGTTATACCGGGTGAGGGCAGCCTGATAAATGGCCGTAGCCCGGTCCAGTCCCATTTGTCTGATAGTACTCACATAGCTGTCCCAGTTTGAAAGGTTCTCGGTTTCAAGGATGAATTTCAATTCCATCTCGTCCCGGTAGGTATTTATCTCGTTCATAATCCGGGCAAATTCCCTGCTCTCTTCCGGTGTAGGGGTGATGGTGGGCAGCGTATATTTAAGGGAGCCTTCGACAGTCCAGGTTTTGTAGCCCTCTTTCTGGGCGGGAAGAACCATGTACTGCTCAAAGTACCGTATATCCTGCACAAAGGGGCCGTTATAGACAGACCGCACATAGGCGCCGAGCCCCTGGGCCACCGGCCAGCCGTTGGGGTTTTTGAGAATCACATCGGTATAGGCGGGATAACCGTTTACCAGATTGTAGGATTCCCCTGGAATGCCGAAGTTGTAATACAGATGCCCCTCTTCGCCGTATGCCCAATCAAGGAGGCGGGCGGCGGTTTCCACGTTTTTGCAGGAACCGGTGATGGCGGCCGTACCGTTAGCGGAATAGGGCAGTTCCGTGGTTCCCATGACCGGTTTATCCCCCTTCTGGAGCACGGGAACAGGGGCGGCCGCTAGTTCGTATTTGGGATTATGGGCCTTTGCCGCATTGGTCCATACCCCCAAGCGGCTCCCCAGCCATCCCATAGAAGCGCCGGAGGTTTCGCCGGTCATCTTCGCGGCTACCTGCTGGTTCTGCACTACCCCAATATCGGGATCGATGAGCCCTTCCTTATACCATTGAGCCATGGTAGTCAGATACTGGCGCCGGCCCGGTTCCACCGCACCAAAGTGAACATTTCCGTCATCCCCGACAAACCAGCCGTTAGGAGCCTTGTAAGCCAGCGCGAAGCACAGCACATCGTTGAGGCCGCTGCCCGTATACTCAAAGGTAAAAGGCGCGGGAGAATTCTTACGCTGTTTAAACGCGGTAAGGACCGTATGCCATTCGTCCATGGTCTCGGGAACCTGAAGCCCCATTTCATCCAGCCAATCCTTACGGATCATAAGCCCCCGGGAGGTGAGAAGTCCCGTATCCCCCCGGATAAAGGGAAATGCGTAATAACTGCCGTTATCGGTCTTGACCATCTTGTCCACTTCGGGATGGGCCCTTAGATAGGCGGTAAAATTGGGGGCATATTTTTCCATAATATCGTTTAGTCTAAGAATAACGCCGTCGGAGATGGCCTTTTCGGGCCCGCCGGGATAATTCAGCCAGTTCCGTTCCATAATATCCGGCAAATTACCGTCTGCTACCATAAGATTGAACTGCTCATCGGCGCCGCCTGTGGGGGGATGCTGAAAAGTGATCTTGATTCCGGTACGTTCCTGCAATCCCTTACCAAAGGGGGCCTCTCCCAGATTGGTAAAGTTGGGAGATACATTATTGTTGAAATCCAGCCACCAGGTCAGGGCAACATCGGTTTGCAGAGGATAACTGATAAATCCCCCCGTATCCGCCGCCGTATCGACCGGGGTTTGAACCGGCGTTCCGCTGCTTCTGCCGCAACCTGCCAGTAACATTAGCAACAGGCACAACAGACCCAAATTTTTTATTACTCTCATCGTTTGTCTCCTTATCTTCCGGCTCTTTATCCGGCTGGAAGTAATATTTATAATATGCTATTTTTTAAATTATTTTCCAAACGTGGAGTAATTAGAATTTATTTATAGAAATCTGTCCGGCTGCTTAACAGCCGGACAACTTCTATACAAATTAGCGTTTCTGATAACGGTCCAAAGCGGCTTTTTCAATCGCAATAGCCCGATCAATACCCATCCGCCTGATGGTACTTACAAAGGTATTCCAGGAACTGTCATTGAGAACTTCGGTTCCCAGAATGAATTTAGTCATCATTTCATCGGAATAGGTGTTGATGTCATTCATGATGGTGGCTAATTCCCGGCTTTCCGCCTGACTGGCGGTAATGGGCGGCAGCAGGTAATTGAGGGCCCCCGGTGTGTTATAATTTGTCAGAGCCTGAAGCTGCTCCGGCAGGGCATAGTACTGCTCAATATAGCCCTCATTCTGAATAAAGGGACCCGCGCCGGTAGAACGGACATAGGCGCTCATGGACTGCGACAGGGGCCAGCCCCTGGGATTATTCATCACCTGGGGGGTATAGACGGCCTTCCCGTTCACCATGGTATAGGATTCGCCTTCAATGCCGAAGTTGTAATAAAGGTGTCCTGCCGGAGTGTAACCCCAGTCCAGATACCGGGCGGCAATCTCCGCGTTCTTACTGCCTGTGGTAACGGCCGCCGAATCCTGACCGGAATAGGGCTGATTCGGTATGCCGTATACCCTCTTTTGCCCTCTCGTCCGGTCCGGGGATGACAGAGCCATGATTTCGTACTTGGGATTACTGGGCCGCACAGAATTGGTCCAAGTCCCCATGCCGCTGCCTACCGAGGCGACGGTAGCCCCCGCGGTTCCCGCGGTCATCTTCTGGTTCTGCTGGGAAGTCTGGATGGAAGCGATATCGGGATCGATAAGTCCTTCCCTATACCACTGGGCCATGGTATTCATCCAGTCGCGGTAACCCGGTTCGATTTGTCCAAAGTGAATCTGACCGTCATTGGCCCCGATATAAAACCCTTTAAGGACGCCAAACGATTCGACAAACATCCGGTTGTTGTTCGTCCAAACCTGGGTAAAGGGAGCGGGACAGTTTTTCTTCTCTTTGAATGCCTTTAGCACCGTATACCATTCATCAACGGTGGTGGGAGGCGCCAGATTCAACTCGTCCAGCCAGTCTTTGCGGATCATAAGCCCCTGGGAATAGAGCAGCTTATCGTGGCCCCGGATAAAGGGGAAAACGTAGTAATTGCCATCATCGGTCTTGACCATCCGGTCATAGTTAGGATTGGCCTTTAAATAAGCCTTCAGATTTGGGGCGTATTTATCAATTGTCTCGTTTAGATTGAGAATAACCCCATCGTCTATGGCCTTTTGCGGACCTCCGGGATAGCTAGTAACCCAGTTCCACTCAATAATATCCGGCAGATCTTCACCGGCGGCGATCATGAGGTTAAGCTGTTCCTGAGCGGCAGTTGACCCTGTAGGCGGATGAAGATAATTAACCTTCACCCCTGTCCTTTCCTGAAGCCCCTTGGCAAAAGGAGTTTCACCCAGGTTGGCATAATTGGGAGATACGTTAGTGTTTAGGGCCAGCCAGTAATTCAGGGTAACATTTGTTCTAAGAGGATAGGAACCAACAGGTGTTGTTACCCCCCCCCCTGAAGCCGCGCCTCCGCCCTGATTGCCGGAAGCAAAGAGAGCGGATACCATAAACAGAACCAGCAGAAAAACTAATAGTTTCTTCATCGAAGTTTCCCCTTCTGATTAATACTTTCAATCATTATCCCTCCGATTCTAAAAGCTGTCAAGTAATTTCGTTTATTAGAATGCAGGAATAGCAGCCGCGGACGCTTCGTGTCCGATTGCACTTGTGGATTTTTTGCTCAGTGTGCCTTTGGCACACTGAGCAAAAAATCCCGATCAATGGGCATGCTGTACTCTTCGAATATTCGGAGTTTGTAAGGTATAAATTTGCAATAAATTGCAAATTTATACCTTTTTTGGGCAAAGCCCCACAAACTGCTAGTCGGGGTAGTTAAGATTTTCCCTGGCGGGTTTTTTAAGGGTAGCGGCATAGCGGCGGGCTTCCCATTTGGCCATATCCAGGTTCTGCTCTTTATAATTACCACATTCAGCAGGGGCCGCCCCTGGGATAGCCCCTTCAAAGGCAATGATCCATTCCAGCATCTCCTGAATTAAGGGAAGCGCGTCCTCCGAACCCAGATCGCCTTCTAGGATAACGTAAAAACCGGTACGGCAGCCCATAGGCCCAAAGTATACCACCCGCTTTGACCATTCCTTATGCGAGCGGAGAAAGGTCGCCCCCAAGTGTTCAATTGTGTGGAGAGCCGGCATATCAATGACCGGTTCTTTGTTCGGCTCTTTTAGCCGAAGATCGAAGGTGGTAAGAACAGTATCCCCAAACTTGTCGCGGCGGGATACAAAAACACCCGGTTTAAGTCTTAGATGATCAACCTGGAAACTGGCAATCTTTTCCATTATTTTCTCCTTGTATCAAAGAGGATTTCCCAAAACTCGGTTAATTTGGGGAAATCCTCTAAATTGACTGAATTATCAACGGCCTCGCCCTAAAGCTCCCCGCGAACCGTAGGTTCGATGGGAGCTTGCAAATTTATACGATTTTTGAGCAAAGTCCCACGGCTGCTGGCAACCTAATAGTTCTTAACTATGCGGCGGACAATTTCCGCCGAATGTTTTGACGCTATCGGTAAGAATTCGTTGAATGTAAGCGGCGATTCAACGCCCGCCACATCGGACAAAGCCCTGATGATAACGGCGGGGACATGGAACAGAGTGCAGGTATGTGCAATAGCGGCTCCCTCCATCTCTACCGCCCTGATCTTGGGGAAAAGTTTCCGAACGGCGGCAATGCGTTCAGGCTCGTACATAAAGGTATCGCCCGAACCGATAATCCCGCGTATATGGTTAAGATTGGCGGGAAGAACCCCTTCCTGTTTAAGTTCATCCACTGCCCGCTCGGCCCTGTTTATCAGCTCTTCCGGCACAGGAAAAACCGTAGGCTGTCCTGGGAGCTGCCCCGGTTCATAGTTAAAAGCCCTTACATCCACATCATGGTAAATTAAGCCGTTGGATATTATCACATCTCCATAGCTGAGGGCGGGGTCTATACCTCCGGCAGATCCGGTATTGATCACCAGGGTAGGATCAAAGCGGTTTATAAGGACGGCGCAACCGACCGCCGCATTCACCTTACCTATACCGCTGCGTAGCAAAATAACAGGCTTTCCCCCCAGATCTCCCTGGAGAAATTCAAATTCTCCAATAATCTCGGTTCTGGACTTTTCCAGGGCCTGTCTTAACAAGGTAATCTCGTCTTCCATTGCACCGATTATTCCGATCATAAGCAACTCCTTTTTCGTTTTCATTCAACCCGTTTTATGCTATTCCTGAACAGGTTCAATGTTAGGGAACAATGCGTCATCCCATACGGTGGTGCGGTTTCTTCCCCCCTCCTTCGATTGATAAAGAGCTTCATCCGCACGGGTCAGTATCTCCGAAGCGGTTAATACTTCGTTACAGTTAAAGGTAAACACCCCCAAACTGATAGTTACCTGGGGCAGCGGGGTATTCCACGGTACTATTGCCTCGGCAACGGCTGTACGTATACGTTCTGCTACCCCCCAGGCTATCTCTTTGCCGGTATCAGGCAGCAACACGGTAAATTCTTCCCCTCCGAAACGGGACGGTATGTCTACAGAACGTACCGCCTGCTTTATAACGAATGATATATTTTCCAAAACCGTATCCCCTGCCAAATGTCCATAGGAATCGTTAAAATTTTTGAATTTATCCACATCCATAACGATCACCGTCGAAGAAAATTTACTGCGCCGCGACCGCGCTATTTCCTCGCTCAACCTTGCCATAAAAAAGGTATGGTTAAAGAGACCTGTTTTAGGGTCCCGCAAAGTCTGTTCGTAATGCAGATGGTTCTGTATGGCTTGGGAAACAAAGGACATGAGATTTTCAATAAAGACAAGCTCATTCTGCGTGTAAACTTCTCCCAGTATCTTGCATCCTACCATGATAAGGCCGTACAAGCCGGAAGGCCCTAGGATAGGGATGATCAATTCCGGCCTTACCTTATTCAATGTTTCTATTATGGACTCGTCGTTAAGTTCTGTAATGAGCTTGTCCAAATTGACCGGACGGGAATACTGCCGGAAGAAAGCCTCAAAGGGGGTAATGCTTGTAATATTGATCCCTATATCTACCGGCTTATAGTTTCTATAGCTTCTTATAGTGATATCGTTCCTGCTCTGTAGAGGCTTCCAGAGAAATACAATAAAAGAAGGTAAAAGATGATCGGAAATTTGCCTGACCGCGGCATCTATTATTTCATCAATGGTAGTACGGTTAAAAATATCCCGGGCGCCGCTAAGAAGATTTTTATAATTCTTTAATTCTTTATTAATTAATTCAATATGTTTAAAAACACCGATATTTTGAAGCAGGGAATAATACTTCATTATCTGAGGATTTGACAAAAGATCATATTCACCTTCTAAATTTTCAATTGTATTCATTATGTTATCGAAAAATGATCGCCTATGTTTTTACGCCATTCGGCGCGGCTTTCATTGTTTTCCCATTCAAATATTTTTTTTATTTTAAAAGGCTGCATGTCGTGGCGGCTGTTAAAATGAACAACACCGAAACGTCCTCCGCCTATATAGCTGATCACATCACCCTTTTCAAGAATTTCACCTTCCATAAGCCTTGTAATTATACAGTCAAAATGAACCGGCAATCCGCTCTCTTTATCCGCCACTGCCGAAGAAATATCCTTAATTATTTTACCGCAATAGGGGCACTCCGGTGTAGGGAGAGGTTCCAGGGAGATTTTAGGCGCCGTCCACTTGGGCCGTTCAATAATAAGCCCTCTATTTTTATCATACCGCGGATTATCACCGCTTCTTCTACCGGATCGGGACATGCCATCTTGGTAACTTTTCTCACGATCGTGTTCATGCTCACGGCGTCTGAACGGGCGGCCTCCGCCTCGATTATTTCCTCCCTTGCCGCTGCCGTTCATCGGTCCCTCCTCTCTGGGGTATATTCATGATCTCATTGCTTAAAATAAGAGCTATCCTCTGTATCGCTTCAGCAAGATACTCTTTATCATTTAATTTTTTACGCAATTTTTCCAGTTCCTCATAGCTCAATTCTTTTCTTGACTGGGCCGTTATCATATATGCTCCGTAAAGGCCGATTCAAGATGGGTAATCGTGTACTCTCCTGTCTGTCCCATTTTATGTCCAATAAAAACTACATCAAATCTAAGGGTCATATAGTTATATTCTCGATGGCTAGATAGAAAATACTTAGCAGTTTCAATTATACGCCGCTGTTTTTTCAGATCAATAGCATGTTCAAGCTCTTCAATACTATAGGATGACCAGGATTTTACTTCCACAAAAACAAGTATATCACCATCAATGGCAACAATATCGATCTCGCCCGCAGGTGAACGGATATTCCGGGCAATAATCTTCATACCTTCTTTTTCCAGCTCCAGGGCAGCCATAGTTTCGCCTTTCTGTCCTCTGCCGGTTTTATGCATTCTTTTTGACAAATTCCTTGGGGTCTACCGCGCGTGCTATAAAGAGGTTTTTCTCTACCAGAAGATCAATGCTTTCCCCTTCATCCTGTTTGTACATTTTACCAAATTCATCAATAAGTATCTTGATCTTCGGACGCAACGGGGCAATGCCCTGAACTTCCGTAACACGGGCAAGAGCGCCGTTGTTAAGAAGGATGATGGAACCAATAGGATAGATACCCATAATCTGTATAAAAGCCTTTAGCACGTCAGGATCGAAACGGCGGGAATTATCGGAGAGGAGATTCTTGATTGCCTGGTAACCCATCAGGGAATTACGGTAAGGCTTCTGACTTACCATAGCCTCGAATGCATCCGCAACCGAAACGATACGGGCGCCCATATCTATGGCCGTCCCCGCAAGACGCCGGGGATAACCTTCTCCGTCCCAACGTTCATGGTGCTGCAAGGCTATGATCCCTATCTCCTCGGGATAGAGCAGTTCCTTGTTGATTATTTTATTAGCATAAAGGGGATGCGTCTGCATACGCTGCATCTCCGCGTTTGAAAGCCCTCCCCGCTTATCTATTATACCCTTGGGCAGTCTAAGCATACCTATATCATGGATAAGAGCGGCGGTAATGAGCTGCATGACTTTATGGTTTGGAAGTTTGAGCTCCCGGCCTATAAGGGCGGAGATAATGGCCACATTCACAGAACTCTTTGCCATTTCATGGCCCGATACTTCTCCGCCCAGAATATAAGCTATTATACTGTCCCGTTCATCCCTTACGGACTGAAGCACACGGGCAGCGATATTATCAATGGAACGGGCTTCTACGGATATCCCTGAACTGATATTGAAAAATACCTCGTCCAATCTTTCTATAAGGTCTATATAACTGCGGTATGCTCCCTTGTTTTCCTGTACTTCGGCAGGGGAAAGAACATTGATCGGTAATTTTTTTGGGTCCTTGTTTGTGTTTTCCGTAGGGGGCAGGTCTGTAACAAGGGTATCGCGCGGGCTTTTAGTCCACGCAGCCGGATTAGAAGGCGCGGCATTTCCCTGTGTAGGGGGATCGGTAACTTCACCATCTGTATACACTACATCTATACCCCAGGAGACCAAGCGATCAATATCCTTTTTTCGGATAGCCAAACCTGCCGGAACCAGAAGATTATTACCCTCAATATAGACCGCTCCTGAAAAAACCATTCCCTCTACCAGCGTTTTAACCGATACTTTTTTCATACATCTGTTCCCTCTTTTCGACCGTCAATATTTTTACAGTACTTTCCCTTTAGTAACCGGTACAGAACCCTCCAAGAAATTGCCGCCATCTTCCTACTATCTTTTATAATACACCTCTTCGTATATAGAATACAAGATGCCAATACTATTATTCATAATCTGATGATTTTTAAGGGATACTATGGAGAGAACGGTCTACGGACGTAAGACTTATATATTATACACGGAAACAAATTTTTTCCCTGCGAAAAACAGCGTAATGTTTACAGCCATAGATTAAACCCAAAGGCGGACAACGGCCCCAAGAGCCTGTTGCGCTTTGGTAAATTTTTACTCACTATGCCTGCGGCGCACCTTCGTGCAAAAATTCCAATTATCGGGTATGCGGCGCCCTTCGAGCATTCGGAGTTTGTAAGGTATAATCGAACATTAGGTTCGATTATACTATTTTACACGCAAAACGCAACAAACTCATCGTCAATTCCCGGAGGGGGGTTCAGGGGCAACCGCGGCTTTTGCGGCCGGTTTTTTACGGATGATAAGTTCCTTTATCTTGGCAGCCTTACCTACCTTACCCCGAATATAGTAGAGTTTAGCTCTGCGTACCTTGCCGGGACGGACCACTTCGACCTTATCGACCCGCGGGGAATGAATGGGGAAGACCCGCTCTACGCCGACGCCGTAGGAATTCTTGCGTACCGTAAAGGTTTTTCCAATCCCGGAATTTTTCATGGCAATGACCAGCCCCTCATATATCTGAATACGTTCATTTTTACCTTCAACGATCTTGAAATGTACTTTTACCGTATCCCCCACCTTAAATTCATCAAGTTTGCTTTTCATCTGCGCAGCTTCAATAGATTTTATTTCGTTCACGATCTTCCTCCGTTATCCCTGAATAAGCATATCTCTGTATAATCTTACAGGTTTCATCATTAAATAAACCCGTTTCCAGCCCCCGCCGCATAAGATCCGGCCGCAGGGCCAAGGTTTTTTCAACCTGTTTTTCAAGCCGCCAGCGCCGTATATTTTCGTGATGGCCTGAAAGCAGAACCTCTGGAACTTGTATTGTATCATAAACTTCAGGGCGTGTATACTGGGGATACTCCAGCAGCCCGCCTGAAAAGCTCTCCTCTTTAAGGGATTCCGCCTTGATTACCCGGCCGACAAGCCGGTAGGTTGCATCTATAAGCACCAAGGCGGCAACTTCCCCTGAAGAGAGGACATAGTCTCCTACAGAAACTTCATCGTCTACATACAGGTCTATGATACGCTGATCTATGCCTTCGTAACGGCCGCAGAGGAGAATAAGGCCCGCTTCCGCGGCAAATTCACAGGCCATAGCCTGACTGAAAGGCCTACCGGAAGGGCTAAGATAGATGACTCGATTCCGGCCCTCTGCCGTTACCGGTATATTGGAGTCCGCCCCGGCGGTTCCTGCCCGACCGCATAGTCCAGACCCCGCGTCAAGGGAGCGCCTGCGGGCGCCCGCGGCCTCCAGCGCCCGCCCCAGAGGTTCCGCCAGCATAAGCATGCCCGCCCCGCCGCCGTAGGGCGCGTCGTCGCAGGTATGGTGCTTATCAAGGGCAAAATCCCGTATGTTGATAGAACGGTAGTCAATAATACCGCGCTCCACCGCCTTTGCCATGATGGAGCTTTTAAAGTATACGTCTAGTATCTCCGGGAAAAGGGAGAGCGCCGTATACTTCATACCAGTATCCAAGGTTCAAGCAGTATTGCCGTCCCCAATTCTAGGTTTATATCCCCAAAAAATTCATTGCGGAAGGGCACAAATTTGAGCTTGCCGTCAGCCAGCCGCACTTCAGCCAGAAAACCGCCCCCTCCTTCAACTACATCTGCGATATAACCAAGTACAGGCCCGTGTTCAGAGCTCCCGCAGGGGGGCGGCAGGGAGCCCGGTCCTGATACCGGCGGCTGTTCCCCGGCGGCAATGACCGCAAGCCCTTTGAGATCCTCTATATAGTATTCACCTGTTTTAAGAGGCGCCGCCTGGCCGCGGCCGGCGAGCATTTCCGCCCCCGCCAGAGCTTTTGCCGCTTCCGGCGAGTCTATGCCGGAGAATTTTATGAGCAGTGTCGATGCGGACAGCATAGTTTCTTCCACCGCATAAACCTTTTCAGTATTGTTTATGCGGAGAATGACATTTTCAAGCTGTCTTAGATGTTCAAATTCTCCAGAGAGGGAACGTACTTTCACAAAACCCTTGAGGCCAAAAGACGACCCTACGATCCCGACTATAAACTGACTTTGCAATTTCTTATAAACTTTAGTCCAAAATCTCCAATACCGTATGTTTACCGCTTTTGGCAGTAGCGGCTTGAAGCACCGTTCGTATGGCCTTGGCTATGCGGCCATGTTTACCGATTACTTTACCTATATCATCGGAAGCAACTCTTAGTTCCAGAATGGTAGATTTTTCTCCTTCTACTACACTGACATTTACCTGCGCCGGATCATCCACCAATGATTTAACAATATATTCAACCAAATCTTTTTCCATTTTTGAGTTTTCCTTAATATAATATAGAGGCATACAAAGTTAAATTACTTTAGGGCGCCTCTAAAACCCCTTTCAGACTTTTAGAGATTCTCTTTAATTAGTTTTTTCAACATATTTTAAGCCTGGAATTTATTTATAACTACTCAGGTATATGCGATATTTATACGTGTTCTCAAGTGCTTGGGGACCCTGTGGGTCCCTCACAAAGGGACTCCGCCCCTTTCGCTCCAATCGGCTCATTGAGGGGCAAGCCCCTTCCAGGCCAAAAGCCCCTCCATTCCACCGATTGCGCCACGGTAGTGGCGACGCTATCCCCGCATTAGTCCTGTAGTTACATTTATTTTAAAGTGAAATTCTTCTTATTAAGAATTTTTCTTACCGTATCACTTACAACAGCCCCCTTATCAACCCAAGAACGTATCTTATCCGCATCAAAAAGGATCTGTTTATCTTCCGTTTCTATCGGATGATAGTAACCTACTTCTTCAATAGTTTTGCCATCCCTCGGCGCACGTCCGTCCATTACTACAATACGGTAGTAAGGCCGTTTCTTGGTTCCAAATTTCTTGAGTCTAATTTTAGCGCTCATCCGGTTCCTCCTCATAGTTATCTTTGCCGGAAAATAATTCTTCAACATCTACAAAAATGTTCACTTAACCTATCTTAAACCGGCGCTTGTTCGGACGATCAATAACCGGTAATACGCTCTTCACTCTAACAATACATGAACTCTTACTATATGAAAAAATCCAAGTTTAGTCAAGGATTTTCCATAACTATTCAGATGACAATTATCTGCCGAAACGCCCCGACTGCATCATAGATTGAAGAGCCTGGGGGTTCTTGTTGAATTTGGCCATTTTCTTCATCATAGAACGCATTTTTTCAAATTTTTTAAGAAGACGGGCAACCTCGGCTACCGAAGTACCGGAACCTTTGGCAATACGGCTTCTCCGTGTTGGGCCTATGATGAGGTGGTTTTGCCGTTCTTTACGGGTCATGGAGGAGAGGATCACCTCCTGCTGCTTGAGTTCAGCCTTGTTGATGTCATCCTCACTTACCTGCCCTGCCATACCCGGGATCATCTCCAGCATAGCTTGAAGGGAACCCATCTTCTTTACCGATTTAAGCTGCTCGAACCAGTCTTCAAGGGTAAAGTTCTCCTTTTCCATCTTTTTCTGGAGTTTCTGGGCTTCCTTCTGGTCTATAACGGCCTGGGCCTTTTCTACCAGGCTTACTATGTCGCCCATGCCCAGGATACGCCCTGCCATGCGTTCGGGATGGAAGGGCTCAAAGTCTTCGGGCTTTTCGCCAACGCCTACGAATTTGAGGGGCTTTCCGGTGATAGTTTTAAGGGAGAGCGCCGCCCCGCCGCGTGTGTCGGAATCGAATTTAGTAAGCACCACCCCGCTTAGGCCGATCTTTTCGTCAAAGGTCTTGGCTATGTCCACAGCGGACTGACCGGTCATGGCATCCGCCACGAGGAGCAGTTCATCCGGCTTGCTGGCTTCCTTGAGGCGGAAAAGCTCCGCCATCATAGGCTCGTCTATCTGGAGCCGTCCGGTGGTGTCTATGATCATGGTGTCTATCATATTCTTCCGGGCATAATCCAAGGCGCCCTGGTAAACTTTTACCGAATCTACGGCGCCCTCCTCCTTGTAAACCGGCACCCCGATCTGGTTCCCCAGTATGGCAAGCTGATCAACGGCGGCGGGCCGTACAAGGTCGCAGGCTACAAGAAGCGGACGGCGCTTTTCATTTTTAAGCCGCAGGGCCAGCTTTGCGGAACTGGTCGTCTTTCCTGAACCCTGAAGGCCCAGCATAAGTACGGCGGAAATAGTGTCCGGGCCTTTAAGGGCCAGGTCCTGCTTATTGTCCCCCAGAAAGGACACCATCTTATCGTGAATTATCTTTATAAATTGCTGGCCTGGATCCACCGAGCGGAGAACCTTTTCGCCTTTGGCTTCTTCTATCGTAGAATTAACAAAGCGCCGCACCACCCTAAGGTTTACATCGGCTTCAAGAAGGGCCATTTTGATAGCCTCAACAGCATCGTCAATATTCTTTTCGGTTATAGCCGATTTACCTGAAATAAAACGCAGAGCGTCGGTCATTTTTTGGGTAAGTTTATCAAACATACCGGTAGTTTAATCGATTCGGAAGGGCGGATCAAGAGTCCGCAGCAATTTTACTTTTAAGAAATTTAACCGCGAAAGACACTACGATTTTAATTATCGGGGAAAAGCGGTACTCTGGTCCGACGGGGCCAGGGAGCCGTGCAAACAAGTTTGCTGAGCAGGTTGGTTCGTGCTGTGAGGTATTCGGGAAATCCGGGGGAACCTCGCTATGAAGATTAGTCTAAACCCTCCCCCGCGCAAGCGGGTTCTTCCGTATAACAAAGTGCGGCGCCGGGCGCAAGGCCCGGCAAGACCGCGAGGCGAACCTTTGGTTCGCACGGAGTACGGTGTACCACACCCGATAATCGCTCCCGGCTCTTAAGGAGCTAACCATGGAAGCGGCAAAGAGAAGGTTTGTCGGAATCGATCTGGGGAAACGGACCTGAACGATAGCAATCATCACCCGGACGGGGAAGATGGTGATGAACGAGTATAGACCTCCCCCAGTGTTTTGAAGGCCGTGCTTTCAGTCCGCACGTCCGCCGCGTCTGAACCCCATTGACTTACTTACATAGCATGTCAGCTTTTCTGCTGTCTGGGCAGAGGAAAGCGCACCTGCGGCAAACATCATAAATAACGCCCAAATAATCTTTTTCATTGCAAACTCCTTTTGTGTCGTAAGTCCGGCAGATGTTTTATGCTTCACGGTGTCCCCCTTTGTACCATGTGTACTTCTTCGCTGATGCCGTTCTTAACGATTGCGCCTTCATTGTGCCGCAAACATTCAATACATTCCGCGACAATGCGCTTTATTGGAACGCGCGGGTGTAATACCCAAGAGCCCGCTCACTGGTTCGCGGGGGAGCTTTAGTGCGAAAGTTTAAATTTTTGCCGCAGATAGCGGGGTATGAAACCGCGCAGTATTTTCGGACTGAAAGTCCGCAATTTCCTATCCATCGACAGATTTTTTCGGATCGAAAAAATCTGATACCTCGC